>NZ_JBHWCL010000065.1:0-47676 GCF_042735125.1 Kitasatospora sp. NPDC059599
GGGCGGGGGGGGGGGGCGGGGGGGGGGAGGCCCCGCGGCCGCCGGTGAGGTGCGGGGTGGCTCAGGAGTGGGTGACGCTGCCGCAGGCGAAGGAGGACAGCGGCAGGAAGCCGAAGCTCTTGATGTCGGCGGCACCCTTGGTGCAGATCCAGCCGCCCTTGCCGAAGATGGCGCGCAGGGCGGTGCCGTGGGCGTCGGTGGCGGTCCACTCGGCGTCACGGAAGACGTTGTAGACCACGCGGGAGTACGCGGTGGCCGCGAACGCGGAGCTGATGGTCTTGTTCACGGTGTCGACCGGGGCGACGCCGTCGACGTTGCGGATGGTCAGCGGGCCCTGGACGTCGGCGCCGCTGCCCTTGCCGAAGTAGACCTGGCCGATGTAGTGGGCGGCGGAGTAGGGGACCACCGAGTTGACGTCGGCCAGGGCCGGGTCGCTGCCCTGGTTCTCCTGGGTGCCGCTGGTGACGCAGGCGCCCGGGGTGACGGCGGTGCCGCCACCGATGGTGGTCAGGAAGAAGGAACGGGTGCCGGAGCTGGCCTGCGGCAGGAAGGGCTTGATCGTGGCGTTCGGGAGCGACGCGCTGATCTGGTTCCAGTTGGTGACCGTGCAGGTGTAGATGTCCTTCAGGTTCTGCGTGGTCAGGTTCGCCGGGGCGTTGCCGGCGGCCGGGGCGGCCCAGGCGACGGCGTCCTTGGCGAGGGCGACGAAGTCGTCGGTGGTCGGGTCGCTCGCCTGCGGGGCGCGGGAGGAGCGGGCGAAGTCGACGGTGGCGCTGGTGTTGGCGTTCAGCGCGGTGATGCCGGCGCCGGAGCCGTTCGGGCGGGTGATCGCGGTGGCGCCCGACTTGGTGGTGATGGTGCCGGAGGGGATCGCGTCCCAGCTGTACAGGTGCGGGTCGCTCGGGTTGGTCAGGGTCGCGTTGTAGTCGGCGGCGAGCTGGTTCAGCACGGCCTGGGTGGTGTCCGAGCCGACGCCCACGATGTCCTGGGAGTTCGGCAGGCCGGCCGGGTCGGCGACGGCGGTGCCGGCGAAGACGGTGGCGACCGAGGTCGCCAGCGCGGCGGCGGCAAGCAGGTTGGCAGCGGTCTTACGCATGTTTCTCTTCCTCCGGTGGGAGAGACGTCCATCGCGTGAACCCTTGCTCCGGTCGGGAGTTCGGGGCCGGTGGCCGCGTCCGCTGCGGCCTGTCCGGCAGTGCAGATCCTGTCCGGCGGGCGGGTTCCGCCGGAAGGGAGGTCGAGGGCCGCCGGGGAATGTCGACTCATCGGTTCAGCGAGGTTTAGGCACTGGTCAGCGTGGACGCGACAGGGGCGGGACCGGGCCTCCGAACCCGGTCGACGTTCTTCTCCAGGAGGCTGCTCGGGGTGTTGCCGGAAACCTGGGCTTCACCGGAAACGCACGAACGGAACGCCGCCCACGACCCATCGGCGGCGAACCGTGCCGTTGCGATGGCGAACCACCGCACGGCGACGACGGACCACGGCATGCGGGCGGCTGACCACGGCATGCGGCACGCGGGCGGCGGGCTACAGCGGCCGGCGGCCGTCGCGCCCCGAACGGCGCAGTTCCTGCCCCACCCACTGCAGAGCGGCCAGGAATCCATCGATCCCGGCCTGGCACTGGTCGCGCCGCAGGTACCCGCGGGCACTGCGGGCGACCGGAACGGCGGAGGCCGCCCCCGGCCGGGTGCTGCGCACCGGCAGGGAGGCGGCCCAGACCCACTGACGCCCCTCGGACTGGCTGATCGAGCACCGCAGCGCGGCCCGCTCGATCAGCAACTCTCTTACCGCTTCGGCCAGTTCCTCCTCGGTGCGGTAGGTGCGCACGCCGACGCCGAGTGGTCGGCCGTTGGCGGCGCGCAGCGCCCAGCCGAGGCAGCGGTCGGCCGCGGGCACGACCAGCAGCCGCGGACCGCGCCGCTCAGTGGCCATCGGTGCGTCTCAACGGCACTGCGCGCTCAGGCAGTTCGCGCGGCGGCAGGTCGCGCGGCGCCGACTCGCGCGGCGGCAGGTCGCGCGGCGGCTGCTTGGCGAGCAGCACCACGAACCGCCGGAAGGCGTTCTGGCAGGTCGCGTACCGCTCGTACGCGCGGCTGGAACGCACCTCGGGGAGGTTGCGCGCACCCGGCACGACCCAGATCCAGCCGATGCCGTCCCGGACGTGGGTGATGCGGGCGGTCAGCTCGGCCGCCCCTGCGCGCAGGCCGTCGAAGCAGCGCTCGGCCTCACCGGCCGTTTCGAACGCGGCCGGGGTGATCGCGACCACCCGGCCGTTGGGCGCCTTCAGTTGCCAGCGGTAGCGCCCGTCCGCGGTCCGTTCGGCGCGGAACCCCCCTCGACTTGCCCCTGCTGCGGTGTGACCGCGGCCGGAAGCGTCCACTGCCCCCTCCGTCCGGTTACCTTCCGGTTTCCCCTCCGAGCGGAGCAAAGCTATGTGTGCACACAGAGCCCCGGAAAGCCCAGAACGTTCACAACTTGCTCCGTTGGTCGGGAAGTTCTCTCTCGTTTAACTTTCACTTGTCTTTACCCGAGGGCTTTGCGAATGCCTTCGGAACCCGCCCGGACAGCCCCCGGGAACACCCTCAGAGCCGGGACGTCCAGCGCACCACGGTGCCCTTCCGGTAGGGCCCGCCCTCGTGCCAGGCGTCGCCGCCGAGCGCCTCCGCCCGCCGGGTGAGGTTGAGCAGCCCGCTGCGCCGGCCGCCCTCCGGGATGCCCACCCCGTCGTCGGTCACGGAGAGCAGTACGCCGGGGCGACCGCTGCGATCCAGTGAATCCGGGTCGCCGCCGACCGGCCGACCGTCGTCGCCCAGGTGGACGGTGGCGTCGATCTCCACACCGACCCGGGAGGCCCGCGCGTGCCGGGCCGTGTTCGACAGCATCTCCCGTAGTGCCGCCAGCAGTTGACGGCCGGTCTTCTCGCCGACCAGGCTCTCCACCGGGCCGACGAAGCTCACCGCCGGTTTGAAGCCGAGGGCCGCGGCGGCCTGGCTGGCCTCCCGCAGCACCCGGGTGCGCAGGGTGTCGGGCGCGTCGCCGTGGTTGTCGTGCTGGAGGGCGTAGATGGTGGTGCGGACCTCCTGGATGGTGGCGTCCAGTTCGTCGACCGCCTTGCCGATGCCGGTCCGCACCTCCGGGACGATGGCCCGCCGGGCCGCGCTCTCCAGCATCATCCCGGTGGCGAACAGCCGTTGGATCACCAGGTCGTGCAGGTCCCGGGCGATCCGGTCGCGGTCCTGGAAGACGGCCAGCCGCTGCTGGTCGCGCTGGCCCTCGGCGAGCCGCAGGGCGAGGGCGGCCTGGGAGGCGAAGGTCTCGGCGAGCTGCTTCTCGCCGTCGGTGAACGGCCGGGCGCCGCACGGCCGCCAGACGCAGAGGCCGCCGAGCACCCGCCCGGCGGCGATCATCGGCACGGCCATGGACGGGCCGAAGCGGCGGGCGAGCCGCATCACCACGGTCGGGTCGCTGGACATGTCGTCCAGCCGGACGCTCTCCCCCTCCAGCAGCCGGGCCGCGAAGCTCTGCTTGGGCAGCAGTTCGCCGCGGACGAACTCGGCCACCTCGCCGGAGGCGTGGGCGACCCGCATCTGCCCGTCCTCCTCACCCTCCGGGCCGGTCGGCAGCAGGATCATGCCGAGGGCGGCGTCCGCCAGCTCCCGCACCTGTTCGGCCGCGACGGTCAGGGCCGTCTCGGCCTGTTCGGCGGAGAGCAGCGCGGTGGTGACGGCGGCGGCACCGGCGATCCAGCGCTCGCGGCGGCGGCCCTCCTCGTACAGCCGGGAGTTCTCGATCGCCACGCCGGCCGCGGCGGCGAGGGCGTGCACCACCTGCTCGTCCTCGGGAGTGAAGGCGCCGCCCCCCTTCTTCTCGGTGAGGTAGAGGTTGCCGAACACCTCCTCGCGGACCCGGATCGGCACGCCCAGGAAGGTCTGCATCCGCGGGTGGTGCGGCGGGAACCCGGAGGAGCGCGGGTCGGTGCCGAGGTCGGCCAGCCGCAGCGGTTCGGGGCGGTCGATGAGCGCGCCGAGGACGCCGCGGCCGGCGGGCAGGTCGCCGATCTCGGCGGCGGTTTCGTCGGCGACGCCGACGTGGATGAAGTCGGCCAGGCCGGTGCCGCCGGGGGCGATCACGCCGAGCGCCGCGTAGCGGGCGTCGACCAGTTCGGCGGCGCCGGTGGCGATCCGGTGCAGGGTGGCGTGCAGGTCCAGGCCGGCGCCGATGGCGACCACGGCTTCCAGGAGCCGCTGCATCCGGTCGGTGACGGCGGCGGCCGACTGCAGGCGCTCGGCGACCTCGGTGACCAGGGTGTCCAGGCCGAGCGAGGCGATCTCGGGCACCCGATGGGGTGTCGGCTCGGGGGTGGCCTCGGAGGTGGCCTCGGGAACGTCCGGCATCGGGTCCATGAAGAAAGCCTAGTTTGTACGCTTTTCAGACGAAGGACGGCACGACCGGCCCCCACCGGGCGCATCGGCTGGGCGGTCGGCGCACCGCGCGCACGGGGCGCACCGCGCGCACCGGACACACCACGCGCACCGGGCCCACCGGGCGCACGGGGATCGGCGGCCCGGTCTCAGCGCCCGGCCGGCTCCAGCAGCCCGTCCGCCTCCCGCTCCCGCCGCCACATCGCGTGCAGCCGCCCGTCCGGGTCGGCGACCAGCTCGGACCAGCGGCCCCGCTCGGCCACCCGGCCGCCGTCCAGCACCAGCACCTCGTCCACCGTGGTGTCGTCCAGCCCGGCCAGCCGGTGGGTGATCAGCACGGTGGTGCGGCCCTCGGTGGCGGCCAGCAGGTCGGCGGTGAGCGCGTCGGCGGTGGGCAGGTCGAGGTGCTCGGCGGGCTCGTCCAGGACCAGTACGGGGAAGTCCGCGAGCAGGGCCCGGGCGAGCGCGAGGCGCTGGCGCTGGCCTCCGGAGAGCCTGGCGCCGTGCTCGCCGACCATGGTGTCCAGGCCGTCCGGCAGGCTCCGCGTCCAGTCCAGCAGCCGGGCGGCGGCGAGCGCGGCGCGCAGTTCGTCCTCGTCCGCGGCGGGCCGGGCCAGTCGCAGGTTCTCCCGCAGCGAGCTGTCGAACACGTGCGCGTCCTGGGCGCAGAGCCCGATCACCCGGCGGACGTCCTCGCCCGCGAGCTCCCGGCTGTCCACAGCCTGTGGACGGCCGGCGGCGAAGGTGACGCTCCCGGCGCCCGGCTCCAGGAAGCGCAGCAGCGCCTGGGCGAGGGTGGTCTTGCCGGAGCCGGACGGGCCGACCACGGCGATCCGGCGGCCCGGGGCGAGGTCGAGGTCCACCCCGGCGAGCGCGTCGGACGCCTGCCCGGGGTGCCGCACGGTCAGCCCGCGCACCGCGACCGGCAACGGCTCACCGGGGAGTTCCGCCGGGTCCGCCGGCTCCGTCACCGGCGAGGGGGCGTTCAGCACCTCGTCGAGCCGGGCCCGGGCGGCGCGACTGCGCTGACGGGCCTGGACGGCGAGCGGCATCCCGGTGACGGCCTCGAAGGCGGCCAGCGGGGTCAGCACCACCACCGCCAGGCAGACCGGCGCCAGCGCCCCGCCGCGCACCCCCTGGACGCCGACGGCCGCCGCCGCCGTCACCGTCAGCCCGGTGAGCAGCGCGATCAGTCCGGTGCCGAGCGCCGTGGTGGCGGCCGAGCGGGCGGCCAGCCGGGTCAGCGCGGCGTCGGCGCCGCGGACGGCGGCGAGCCGGGCGGGCAGCGCGCCGGCCACGGTGAGTTCGGCCGTGCCAGTGAAGGCGTCCACCACGGTGGTGGCCAACCGCCCGCGCGCCGGGGCCTGCCGCCGCTCGGCGCCGGCCGACCAGCGGGCGGCCAGTGCGGGCACCAGCACGCCCGCGAGCAGCAGTCCGAGGCCGAGCACGGCCCCGGCGGCGGGCAGGAAGGCGGCCATCGCCAGCGTCGAGCCCAGCCCGACCACGCCGGCCACGGCGGCCGGCAGCCGCCAGCGCAGGTAGTGGTCCTGGATCGCGTCCACGTCGGCGACCAGCCGGGAGAGCAGGTCGCCGCGCCGGAAGGCGGGCAGGCCGGCCGGGGCGAGGGCGCTCAGCCGCCGGTGGACGGCGGCCCGCAGGGTGCCGAGGGTGCGCAGCACCGCGTCGTGCGAGACGAGCCGTTCGGCGTAGCGGAAGACGCTGCGGCCGATGCCGAAGGCGCGGACCGAGGTGACGGCCATCATCAGGTAGAGCACCGGCGGCATCTCGGAGGCGCGGGAGATGAGGTAGCCGGAGGTGGCCATCAACGCGACGGCGCAGCCGAGGGCGAGTGCCCCGAGCAGGACGGACAGGGCCAGCCGGGGCGTGCTGCCGGCCTCGGTCTCCGGTTCCCCGGGGACGGCGGGGGCGGCGGTCGGGCGGCCGCTGTGGGCGAGGGCGGGGACGGGTCCCGCGGCGGGGAGGCCCTCGGCCGGGGGCGGCGGGAGCAGCCGGACCCGCTGGTCCGCGACGGCCAGCAGGGCCGGCCGGTGCGCGACGATCAGCACGGTGCGCGCCGGGTCCTCGGCGAGCGTCCGGACGGCGTCCACGACGGCCGCCTCGGAGGCGCCGTCCAGGTGGGCGGTGGGCTCGTCCAGCAGCACCAGCGGCCGGTCGTCGGCGAGCAGCACCCGGGCGAGGGCGAGGCGCTGGCGCTGCCCGGCGGAGAGCCCGGCGCCGTCCTCGCCGAGCCCGGCGGCCAGGTCGGTCACGAAGTCGAGCGCGTGCGCGGCCCGCAGCGCCGTCCACAGCTGCTCGTCGGTCGCGTCGGGCCGGTAGAGCCGCAGGTTGTCGGCGACCGTCCCGGCGAACAGGTGGGGGTGCTGCGGCACCCAGGCGATCTGCCGCCGCCAGCTCCCGGGTTCCAGGTCGGCCAGGTCGTGGGACCGGCCGTCGGCGGCGGTGATCCGGACGGTGCCGGTCCCGGGGGCGGTGAGGCCGAGCAGGACGGCCAGCAGGGTGGACTTGCCGGCGCCGCTCGGGCCGGTCACGGCCGTGCTGGAGCCCGGACGCAGGGTCAGCGCGGCGCCGTCCAGGGCGGGCCCGGTCCGTCCGGGGTGGTGGACGACCAGCCCGTCCGCCTCGATCAGGGCGCCGGCCAGGTCGGGCGCGGGCACCGTGCCGGTGGCGGGCAGCGGGGTCTCCAGCACCCGGAACAGCTCGTCGGCGGCGGTCAGCCCCTCGACGCTGGAGTGGTAGAGCGCGCCGACCTGGCGGATCGGGACGTACACCTCGGGGGCGAGGACCAGGATCAGCAGCCCGGTCTCCAGGTCGAGCGTGCCGTCCACCAGCCGGAAGCCGACGGTGACCGCGACCAGGGCGACGGACAGGGTGGAGAGCAGTTCGAGGGTGAAGGAGGAGACGAAGGCGATCCGCAGGGTGCGCAGGGTGGCCCGGCGGTAGTCGGCGGTGATCCGGGCGATGGTGGCGGCCTGGGTGCGGGCCCGGTTGAACACCTTGAGGGTGGGCAGCCCGGCGACCACGTCGAGGAAGTGGTGGGAGAGCCGGGCCAGGGTGTCCCACTGCCGGTCCATCCGGGACTGGGTGGCCATCCCGATCAGCACCATGAACAGCGGGATCAGCGGCAGCGTCCCGGCGATGATCGCGGCCGAGGTGAAGTCGACGCCGACGATCCGCAGCAGCACGATCACGGGGACGACCACGGCCAGCGCCAGCTGCGGCAGGTACCGGGCGAAGTAGTCGTCCAGTGCGTCGACGCCGCGGGTGGCGAGGGTGGTGAGTTCTCCGGTGCGCCGGCCCGCCAGGTAGGACGGACCGAGCGCGGTGGCGTGGTCGAGCAGCCGCAGCCGCAGGGTGGACTTCACCCGGGCGACGGACCGGTGCGCGGTGAGTTCGGTGAGCCAGCCGACCAGCCCGCGCCCGAGGGCCGTCAGGGCGAGCAGCAGCAGCGGCGCGGTCAGTTCGGCGAGGGTCGCACCGCGTTGGAAGGCGCGGACGACGATCTCGGCGATCAGACCCGCCTGGGCGACCACCAGGGCCGCACCGGCCGCGCCGAGGAGCACGGATCCGGCGAGGAAGGCCCTGGTGGTGCGGGCGTACCCGAGGAGTCGGGGGTCGACCGGCTTCATCGCGTCAGCCCCGGTCGAGCGGGGCGGCGGGGGCGGCGGGGGCGTGCCCGGGGATGTGCTGGACGCCGATCCGCTTGCGGAACACCCAGTACGTCCAGCCCTGGTAGAGCAGCACCAGCGGGGTGAACACCGCCGCCACGACGGTCATCAGCTTCAGCGTGTACGGCGAGGAGGCCGCGTTGCCGACGGTCAGGCTCCAGGCCGGGTTCAGGGTGGACGGCATGACGTTCGGGAAGAGCGCCAGGAAGAGCATCGCGACGGCGGCCACGACGGTCGCCCCGGAGAGGACGAACGCCCAGCCCTCACGGCCCAGTTGGTTGGCGACCAGGGCGCCGGTCAGGGCCAGCACGGCGATCACCAGGGCGACCAGGCTGCGGCCGTTGCCGTTGTGGCCCTGCGTCCAGACCAGGAAGACCAGGGCCAGCACGGCCGTCACCAGTCCGGCCTGCAGGGCGGCCCTGCGGGCCCGCTCGCGGATCTCGCCGACCGTCTTGAGCGCGGCGAACACCGAGCCGTGGAAGGTGAACAGGGAGAGCGTCACCAGGCCGCCGAGCAGCGCGTACGGGTTCAGCAGGTCCCCGAGGGTGCCGACGTAGTTCTTCTGCGCGTCGATGTCCACGCCGCGCACGATGTTGGCGAAGGCCACGCCCCAGAGGAAGGCGGGCAGGAGCGAGGTCCAGAAGATGGCCTCCTCCCAGTTCCGCTGCCAGCGGGCGCCGTCACGCTTGGCCCGGTACTCGAAGGCCACGCCGCGGACGATCAGGCAGACCAGGATCACCAGCAGCGGAACGTAGAAGCCGCTGAAGAGCGTCGCGTACCAGTCCGGGAAGGCGGCGAAGGTGGCGCCGCCGGCGGTCAGCAGCCAGACCTCGTTGCCGTCCCAGACCGGGCCGATGGTGTTGATCAGCACCCGGCGCTCGGCGGTGTTCCGGGCCAGCGGCTTGGTCAGGATGCCGATCCCGAAGTCGAAGCCCTCCAGGAAGAAGTAGCCGATCCACAGGACCGCGATCAGCACGAACCAGACGTCGTGGAGTTGCATGTCAGATCCTCAGTTCCCCAGTGGTCCTCAGTCGTCCCGGGTGCCTCAGTACGCGAAGGCGAGCGGCTTGTCGGCGTCCTCGCCGGAGGACGGCCCGCGCAGCGAGGGGTCCTCGGTGGGCGGTTGCTCGGTCACCACCGGGCCGGCCTTGGCGTACTTGACCAGCAGCCGGACCTCGACGACCGCGAGGATCGCGTACAGCGTGGTGAAGGTCGCCAGTGCGCCGATCTGGGTGCCGACGCCGACGTTGGGCGAGACCGCGCTGGAGGTGGTCATCAGGCCGAAGACGGCCCAGGGCTGACGGCCCATCTCGGTGAAGATCCAGCCGAAGCTGTTGGCGATCAGCGGGAATCCCATGGTCAGGATGCCGATCCGCCAGCTCCACGTGGTCAGCAGCGGGCCGAGTTCGCGCCCGGGGGTGAGCATCAGCCGGGGCACCTCGGTCTCGCCGGTGCGGAACTCGGGCCGCAGGAAGAGCTTCCTGCGGGTGGTCCAGAGTCCGATCAGGCCGGCCACGAAGGAGGTCATCCCGAAGCCGATCATGAGGCGGAAGCCCCAGTAGGTGACGAAGATGCTCGGGATGTAGTCCTTGGGGTCGCCGCCGTGCCGGGCGGCCTCGGCCGCGGCGGTGTCGTTGATGCCGGGGACGGAGGAGCTGAAGTCGCTGTGGGCGAGGAAGGAGAGTATCCCGGGGACCTCCAGCGCGACCGAGTTGTGGCCCTTGCTGACGTCGCCGACCGCGAAGACCGAGAACGGCGCGGGCGACTGGGTGTCCCACAGGGCTTCGGCGGCAGCCATCTTCATCGGCTGCTGCTCGAACATGACCTTGCCCAGCTCGTCGCCGCTGAGGGCGGTGCCGGCGCCGAAGACCACGGCGAGCACCAGGCCGAGCCGCAGCGAGGTGCGCATCGAGGCGGTCTTCTTCGCGTCGGCGGTCTCCGGCCTCCGCTTGGCCTTCCAGAGGTGGAACGAGGAGATGCCGACCATGAAGGCGGCGCCGGTGAGGAAGGCGGCGGTCAGGGTGTGGGCGACGACGGTCAGGGTGGTGTTCTGGAACAGCACCGCGGTGATGTCGGTCAGCTGCGCCTTGCCGGTGGCCGGGTCGATCGCGTACCCGACGGGGTGCTGCATCCAGGAGTTGGCGGCCAGGATGAAGTAGGCGGAGAGCACGGTGCCCAGCGCGACCATCCACATGCAGGCGCAGTGGATCTTCCTCGGCAGCTTGTCCCAGCCGAAGATCCACAGGCCGATGAAGGTGGACTCGAAGAAGAAGGCGATCAGCGCCTCCATCGCGAGCGGGGCGCCGAAGACGTCGCCGACGAAGCGGGAGTAGTCGGACCAGTTCATGCCGAACTGGAATTCCTGGACGATTCCGGTGACGACGCCCATCGCGATGTTGATGAGGAAGAGCTTTCCCCAGAACTTGGTCGCGTGGAAGTACTTCTCCTTGTTCGTCCGCACCCAGGCGGTCTCCAGGCCGGCCACGACCGCGGCCAGGCTGATCGTGAGCGGAACGAAGAGGAAGTGGTAGACGGTGGTGATGCCGAATTGCCATCGCGCGATGGTCTCGTGAGCGATTGCCAGTTCCACGTCGCCCTCTCTCCCAGCCGGCCCGTACTCCGACGGGCTCATTCCGGACAAACATCTTCTATAGCCGTAGACCGCTGCCGAACCATGCAAGCTTGTCCGCTTGTGAACGTGAACACGTTCACAAGCATCAGTATCCACCATCCTTACGGGGGAATTGCAGGTGGGGTGGGGTTGACAGCCCTGTGGGGTGCGTCACGGTGCGGTCACGGTGTGCGGTGCGGTGCGCACAGTCTGCGGACCGGGCCGGTGGCGGGGCAACGAACGAGCGGGCGGATGCCGGCGGGTTCTTGGCCGAACCGGCGCTTGACAGGCCGACGCCCCGCTCGCGACGGCGAACGGGGCGTGCTACGGCCCGGGCGGGCAGGCGGGCGAGAGGGGTGCCGGTCAGGCGCGGCCGAGGAGCTGGGTGCCCGAGGTCGAGTCGGCGCGGGCGGTGAAGAACTCGGTGAAGCCGTGCAGGAACTCCTCCCGGGTGATCCGCCCGTCCCCGTCCGTGTCCAACTGGCGGAAACCGTGCGACAGCTCGGCCGGGTGCACCCGCGGACCGCCGAACACCGCTTGGTACTCGTCGAACTCCAGGAAACCGCTGCCGTCGGTGTCGGCCGCCGTGAACACCGCCCGCAGCGCGGGCAGCAGCCCCTGCTCCAGGTACGTCCCGTCGCGGTCCAGGCCGGCCGCGGTCGCGGCCACGAACTCCTCCCGGCTGACCTTGCCGTCACCGTTGGCGTCCATCGCCGCCCGCAGCTGCTCCCACCAACCCTCGAAGGCCTCGTGGACCCGCGCCTCGCCGGCCTCGTCCAGCTCCAGCTGCCAGCACACGTTGTGCGCCATCGCCCGCAGGTCGTGCACGGTGACGAAGCCGTCGCCGGTCTGGTCCAGCACCTCCCGGAAGAACCGGTCCAGCCGCGACCCGCGAGGGTCGCGCTGCGGGCGGTAGCGGCGGGGCGGCCCCTGCTCGGCCGGGGAGCGGTAGCGCATCCGGTCCGGGAGGAGGCGCACCAGCGCCCCCGCACCCCGGTGCAGCACGACGGACAACAGCTCCGCCCGCCTGGTGGGGACCATCCCGAAGCGCTCCCGCACCACCGGCGGCAGGTCCGCCACCGTCAGCTCGGTGATCACCCGGGCCACCAAGCGCCGCAGCACCCGCCACCCGGCGTCGCCGAGGAACCACAGCCGCCGCGGCCGGGGCGCCTCCCGCAGCAGGTCGCCCATCAGGTAGCGGGCCGCGTCGGTGAACTCCAGCTTCTCCCGGGCGTACCGGGCGAAGTAGGCCGGCAGGTCCTTCGCCGTGGCGGGCAACTCCCCCTCGGGCAGGTCGAAAGCCGCGACCGCGCCCTTGAACTCCGCGTACGCCTCCTCCGACTGCCCGGCGTCGTAAGGGTCCCCGCCGAGTCGGCGCATGGCGACCACGCACTCGAAGAGCGTCAGCAGCACCCACGCCCTGGTCGCGGCGTCCCGGGCGTCGTACGCCCGCCCGTCCGGCGCCGTCCCCCGGATCCGCTTGTGCGCCCGGTCCAGCCGGGCGACCTCACGCCGCAGCGTCTCCGCATCCTGGTAGAACAGCCGCCGCCCGCTGCCGAGGGTGTGCTCGATCCGCCGCCACGGGTGCGCCCGGTACGTCGAGTGCTCCGACATCCCGGCCCCCACCACCGGATCCGCCGCCTGCAGCACCAGCAGCCGCCAGGCGACCAGGGCGACCCGCCACTCCGACAGGTCCCGCTTGAACGACACCTCGCGCTCAGCCACGGAGCTCACCGGTGATCTCCGGGCCGATCACGAAGCCCTTGGCGGGGCCCTCCGGGATCACGGCCTCCTTGCCGTAGGGGACGCGGGTCGAAGAGGCGTAGTCACGGCGCTCGGAATCCGGGCGGGTCAGAACGGTCACGGTGCCACCATGGTCGTAGTCGTCGATGATCACGTACACGGGAATCCCCGCCGAGGCGTAGGTGCGTTGCTTGATGCCGTGCTCACGGCTGACGTGGCAGTCGGGCCACACGATCTCGCCGACCAGGGGGATCCCACTGGCGAACAGCCCCACGCCGTCCGGGTGTTCGATCCCGGTGCCACTCGGGGCCAGGGCGATGTCGGGCATCATCGCTTTCGTCCCGGCGATGAGGTACCGGCCCCGCGTCGGCTCGTGCCCGGCCCCGCCCAGGTGGTCCTTCAACGCGCTTCGGAGTCTCCGGCCCACCCCGGCACGGCGGGCGCCACCGATGACCGAGATGGTGATGCAGTCCTCGTCGATCTCGGCGCGCGCGTGCTTCGGGACGGTGATGGCCTGCCAGGCCTCCCAGAGCCGCTGATCAGAATCCACGATGGTCTCCCGGTCGCCGAGTGAGCTCCTGGACCATCGCACACGACCGGGGGGCCACCCGGGTGAACGGGTTCCGGTTCACCCGATCGGGGCGTTTCGGGCCGGGAACGCCACGACCGCAGGACGGGCCGGGGCCTGTCCTGCGGTCGCGGGTGCGGTGCGGTGCGGTCGGTGCGCGGCCTCCTCCCGAGCGGACGCGGACCGGGGTGGGTCAGCGGGTCGCGCGGGCGGCCGGCTTGCGGCGGGAGACGTAGAGGGCGGCGGCGCCGAGGCTGACGGCGAGGCCGGAGCCCAGCGCCAAGTACGGGGTGGCCGGGCCGGAGCCGGTCTCGGCGAGCTCGGTGGTCGAGCCCGTGGTGGTGGCCGCCTGCGAGGTGGCCGGAGTGACGGCGGTGGTCGAGGTGACGGCGGTGGTCGACCGGTCCGACGTGGCGGTGGCGGTCGAGGCCTCGGTGGTGTCCGAGGCCGGGGTGACGGTGGTCGGCGGCCCGGCGGGCTTGTCCACCGGCTGCTGGACCGGCTGCTCGACGGGCTTCTCGACGGGCTTCTCGACCGGCTGCTCGACCGGCTTCTCCACCGGCTTCTCGGCGTCCGCCTTCGCGTCGGCGAGCGCCTTGTCGGCGGCGGCCTTGGCGGCGGCCGCCTTCTCGGTGGCGTCCTGCGCGGCGATGACCTTGCGGAGTTCGGCGATCCGGTCGTCGTCGATCGCCCGGCCGGCCGCGTCGACGGCCGCCTTGGCCTCGGTCTCGGCGGTGTGGGAGGCGTTGGCGGCGTCGAACGCCTTCAGCATCGCCTCCCTGGCCTTCTCCAGGTCCTCCTCCTTGGCCTTGCCGTACGCGGCGGCGGCTTCCCCGGCCGCCTTGTCGAGGGCCTCCCTGGTCGCGGTGGCCTTCGCGGCGGCGGCCTTGGCCGCCTCGAACGCGGCTCGGAGGTCCGCCGGGGCGGTCCAGGCGTCGAACTTGGCCTTGAGGTCGGCCTCGTGGGCCTTCGCGGCCTCGTAGGCCTTGGCCGCGTCGGCGGCGGCCTGCTCCAGCTCGGCGATCGAGGCGTTCTCGCTCCGGGTCTGCGACGCCGAGGCCGTCGTCGCGAAGGCCGGTGCGGCGGAGAACGCGGCTGCGGGCACGATCACGGAGGCGAGGACGGCGGCCGAGACCAGCGAACGGCGGAGTTTCACAATGACCCCTTTCGGGTCGGAAAGAAAGCAAAGGCCTTGGTCCGTAACGGTGGTGACGGCCAGGCAGTGCCGATCATAGGCAGACGCTTTCTTGACGCTCCATGCCGGATTCCGGCAATGTCCGGGCGCTCGACTTTCCTGGTTGACGGGATCATTGACGAGTCGACAAAGGGCGCGCAAAGTCCCGTCGACGAGGTGACCCGCCCTGCGGAAGGGCGGCCCGCCGCCGGGCGGGCCCGCTGTCAGGAAGGCCCGCTGTCAGGAAGGCCGGTCGCCGTCGTGGGGCAGTTCGACCCGGAAGGTCGCGCCTTCGCCCGGCGCGGTTTCCAAGCTGAGGGTCCCGCCGTGCGCGCGGGTGAGGGCGGTGGCGATGGCGAGGCCGAGTCCGGCGCCGCCGCCGTTGTCCCGGCTGCGTGAGGCGTCGACCCGGAAGAAGCGGTCGAAGACCCGTCGGGCCTGCTCCTCGGTGAGGCCCGGCCCGGCGTCGGCGACCTCCAGCAGGCAGGTGCCGTCGGCGCGGGCGCCCACGCCGATCCGGACCGGGGTGCCGGCCGGGGTGTGCTTGACCGCGTTGCCGACCAGGTTGGTCACCACCTGCCGCAGCCGGGCCTCGTCGCCGACGACGGGCGCCGCGCCGGGCGCGCCCGTGCCGGAGGGGCCGGTGAGCGCGACCGGGCGGCTGGGGTCGAGCGCGGTGAGGTCGTGCAGGGCGTCGGCGGCGAGGGTGCGCAGGTCCATCGGGGCGAGGTCGAGCGGGCGTTCCTCGTCCAGCCTGGCGAGCACCAGCAGGTCCTCGACCAGGGCGCCCATCCGGTCGGCCTCGCTCTCGATCCGGGTCATGGTGCGCTTGACGTCCGCGTCGGTGGGCAGCGCGCCCATCCGGTACAGCTCGGCGAAGCCGCGGATCCCGGCCAGCGGGGTGCGCAGTTCGTGCGAGGCGTCCGCGACGAAGCTGCGCATCCGGGCCTCGGACTCGGCACGCGCCTCGAAGGCGGCCTCGATCTGGGTGAGCATGCCGTTGAGCGCGACGGCCAGCCGTCCGACCTCGGTGCCGGGGGAGAATTCGGGCATCCGGTGCGACAGCTCGCCGGCCGCGATCCGCTCGGCGCCCGCCTCGATCCGCCGCAGCGGCCGCAGGCCGGCCCGCACCGCGAAGAAGCCGAGTGCGGCGATCAGCACCAGGACGGCGCCGCCGATGGCCAGGAAGGAGGTGCTGAGCTTGCCGAGGGTGTCGTCGATGTCCTCGCGGGAGACGGCGACCATGACGTAGGTCGGGGTGACCGCGGGTGAGGCGAAGGTGCTGGGGTTGACGGTCTGTCCGCGGGGCGTCTGGAGCGGCAGCACCAGGACCCGCCAGCGGTGCTGGCCGCGCTGGTCGGGCAGGTCGAAGGGGACGTCGGGGGCGGTCCGGGTCGGGTCCAGCCCGGCCAGCTGGGGTGCCGGGTCGCTGTCGGAGACGGGCTGGCGCATGACCGTCTGGACCTTGCCGTCCGAGGACAGGAACTGCACCAGGTACTGGCTGGGCAGGCTGACCCGGCGCCCGGTGAGGCCGGGCCGGCCGGGGGCCGGCGAGGTGGCCTGCGCCGGAGGCTTGCGGGACAGCGGCAGCCCGTAGCGCTGGAGCTGCTCGTCGAGCTGCTCGACCAGCTGGGACCGGACGGTACCGAGGACGAAGGTGTCGCTGACCGCGAGCCCGGTGGTGACCAGGACGAGCGCGAGCACCAGCAGCCGGGCGCGCAGCGACAGCCGTGAGGAGAAACGGGCGAACACGGGCGTCGGTACCGGTCAGCCCTGCGGGGGGCGGCGCAGTGCGTAGCCGATGCCGCGCACGGTGTGGATCAGCTTGGGGCCGTGGGCGGGGCCGGAGTCGAGCTTGCGGCGCAGGTAGGAGATGTACGACTCGACGATGGAGAGGTCGCCGCCGAAGTCGTAGGCCCAGACGTGGTCGAGGATCTGCGCCTTGGAGACCACCCGGCCGACGTTGGCCATCAGGTAGTGCAGCAGCTTGAACTCGGTCGGGGAGAGCGAGACCGGGGTGCCGGCGCGGGTGACCTCGTGGGCGACGGGGTCGAGGCTGAGGTCGGCGACGAGCAGCCGGCCGTCCTCGGCCGGGCCGCCGGCCCGGCGCAGGATGGCGCGGATCCGGGCGATCAGCTCTTCGAGGCTGAACGGCTTGGTGACGTAGTCGTCCGCGCCCGCGGCGAGGCCCTGGACCTTGTCGCCGACGCCGTCCTTGGCGGTGAGGAAGAGCACCGGCAGGTGGTCGCCGGGGTGTCCGTGCGCGGGCCCGGCTATCTGGCCGCGGCTGGTGCGCTCGCGCAGCTTCTCGACGACGGTGAAGCCGTCGAGGTCGGGGAGCATCACGTCGAGCACGACGAGGTCGGGGCGTTCGACGGCGATGAGGTCGAGCGCCTCGGTGCCGCTGGCGGCGGAGGCGACCCGGAAGCCGGAGAAGCGCAGCGAAGCCGCGAGCAGCTCGCGGATGTTGGGTTCGTCGTCCACGACGAGCAGGAACGCCTCGCCCTGGCCTCCGGCCACCGTGGAGCCGCCTGGTGTGGTGACAGTGCCTTGCACGGGGCTTTCGCCTCCCGGTCGGACGATGACGTTCAGCATGAGGCTAGCCCCCGGAGGCTACGCGGCATGGATGAATGTTGGATTAACACCTTATCGGTCGGTTTTACGCCGACAAGCCCATAGAGGGGCGCTCGGTGGTGTGCGCACGGGCGTGCACACGACCAGTGCGCTCCCGCGCAACAGTGCCCGCCCCCACCCCTCCACCGGTATGACCCAGGTCACTCCCGCACGGACGGGCCTCCGCCCACCGGGTGCGGGTCCGTCCACGGGCGGAGCTTATCCGGATTGCGCACCGCCCAGACGTGCGTGATCAGGCCCCCGACGACCCGGAACGCGAGCACGGTGACGGTGACCCCGCCCTGCTGGGCGACCAGCCCGGGCCGGCCGTTGACGGTGCGCTCCAGCAGCGTCGTGGCCGGCGCGACACGGGCGATCTCCAGGTAGGCGCGGGCGATCGGCCCGTTCCCCGAGAGCGGCTGCGGCAGCGCACCGACCAGACCGCCGCTGTCCGCGACCACGGTGGCGTCCGGGTCGAGCACGCCCATCAGCGACTTCAGGTCCCTCGCCTCCCAGGCCCGCTTGAACTCCCGCACCACGGCCGCCTGCGCGCCCGTCGGCGCCACCGGGGCCTGCGCGGCGCGGACCCGGCGGCGGGCGGAGGAGGCCAGCTGCCGGCAGGCCGCCGGCGACCGGCCGACGATCGCGGCCACCTCCGCGAACGGGTAGCGGAAGACGTCGTGCAGGATGAAGGCGACGCGCTCGGCCGGCGTCATCGCCTCCAGGACGACCAGGAACGCCATGTCGACCGACTCGTCCAGGGTGACCCGGTCCGCCGGATCCGCCGCCGCGGCCGTCGCGGACGACGTCCACTCCCGGTGCTCGGGCAGCGGCTCGGGTATCCACTCGCCCACGTAGCGCTCCCGCCGCACCCGGGCCGAGCCCAGCAGGTTGAGGCAGATCCGGCTGGCGACCGTGGTCAGCCAGCCGCCGGGCGAGCCGATCGCCTCCCGCTCCCGCCGGGGCATCGCGTACCAGCGGGCGTAGGTCTCCTGCACCACGTCCTCGGCGTCGGCCAGCGAGCCGAGCAGCCGGTACGCGAGACCGGTCAACCGGCGCCGCTCGCCCATGATCGCGCCCGGGCCCGGATCGGGCCGCCCGGTCGCGGTGTCGTCGTCCGTTCCCTCGTCCCGCACCGTTCCCCACCCCTTCGTCTCGTCGGTCCCCTCACTGCTTCGACAGCACAGCACACCGGAACGTGACGTCCGGCCCCCGCCTCACATTCCGGCGCGCCGTCCGGTCGTACCGGACAGAGGGAAACGGAGGACCCGATGAACGACTTCCAGGCGACCGCCGACCGCGTCGAGATCCAGGCTCTGCAGGGCGAGTTCACCGACGCCGTGATGATGCGCGACCGCGCCCGCCTCGCGCGGCTGTTCACCGCGGACGGCGTGCTGCGGATGCCGAACGTGCCGATCGAGCTGGTCGGCCCCGAACAGATCCGCCTCGGCGGCGAGAAACTCCAGGAGCAGTGGGACTTCTTCGTCCAGACCACCCACCCCGGCGCGATCGAGATCGACGGCGACACCGCCACCGGCCGTGCCTACCTGCATGAACTCGCCCGCCTCAGGAGCGGCTTCCAGGGGCTCAACTACGCTGTCTACCACGACCGTTACCAACGGACTCCGGACGGCTGGCGGTTCACCGAGCGGGTCTACGAGGTGCGCTACCTCGACACCACCCCGCTGGCGGGCTCGGCACCGGGCTCCACCGGGCCGCACGCGGCTGCTCCGACCCGGCGCAGCACGGCGCCGGCCCCGGACAGCACCGCGCCGGCCCAGCACGCCACCGCGCCGGCCCCGTACACCGAACCGGCCCCGGCCGAGCGCCTGGAGCGGGCGGCCGCCGCCCTGCGCGCCAACGGTTTCGCCGTCGAGGTCCTGGACGACGCCGCCGCCGCGCGCGCCCGGGTCGCGGAGCTGCTCCCGGCGGACGCCACCGTCCTCACCGCGGCGAGCGAGACCCTCCGGCTGTCCGGAATCGACGAGGACGTCAACGGCACGGACCGCTACCGGGCCGTCAGGCGGCTCGCGTCGGCCATGGACCGGGCCGCCGAGGCGGACGGAATCCGCCGCATCATCGCCACCCCGGACGTCGTCGTCGGCAGCGTCGCCGCCGTCACCGAGACCGGCGCCCTCGTCGCCGCCTCCGCCGGCGGCAGCCAGCTGACCGCGTACGTCGGCGGCGCCGGCCGGGCGGTCTGGGTCGTCGGCGCGCAGAAGGTGGTCCTCGACCTGCCCACCGCCCTGCGCCGCGTGCAGGACCACGCGCTCCCGCTGGAGTCCGCCCGGGCCGAGACCGCCTACGGGCAGCCGAGCGCCGTCAACCAGCTGCTGGTGCTCAACGCCCCGGCACGCATGACGCCAGGGACGGTCCTGCTGCTGCGCGAGGCCATCGGCTACTGAGGGACGCCTTCGGCACCGGAAGTCGGCCGAGCCGACTTCCGGTGCCGAACCCGTCCTACGCCGAACCCGTCCACGCCTACGGCTCCAGGCGGTGCGGCCCCCGGAACAGGAACGTCGCCTCGCGGATCGACGGCAGGCCGAGGGCGAGCATCAGCAGCCGGCCCAGCCCCAGCCCGAAGCCGCCGTGCGGCGGGGTCCCGTAACGGAAGCAGTCCAGGTAGCCGGAGAGCGGCCCCGTGTCCATGCCCTTCTCGCGGGCCTGCGCCACCAGCCGGTCGTACCGGTGCTCGCGCTGGGCGCCGGTGGTGATCTCGACGCCCTTCCACAGCAGGTCGAAGGACTCGGTGACGGTCGGGTCGTCCTCCGGCCGCAGGTGGTAGAACGGCCGCACCGAGGCCGGGAATCGGGTGACGAAGACGAACTCGTGCCCGGTCTCCTCCGCGACCAGGGCGCACAGCGTCCGCTCGCCCTCCGGGTCGAGGTCGTCCTTCACCCCCTCCGGGTCCCAGCCCGTCGCCCGCAGCCGCGCCAGGGCGTCGGCCATCGTGATCCGGGGGAACGGCAGCTCGGGGACGACCACCGGCGTGCCGAAATGCTCGGCGATCGCCCCGCCGTGGCGCTCGGCCACGGCAGCGAGGGCGCGGTGCAGCAGCCGCTCCTCGAAGGCCATCACGTCCTCGACCCCGTCGATCCAGGCGATCTCGGCGTCGACGCCGGTGAACTCGGTGGCGTGCCGGGCGGTGAAGGACGGCTCGGCCCGGAACACCGGCCCGATCTCGAAGACCCTGTCGATGCCGCCGGCGATCGCCATCTGCTTGTAGAACTGCGGCGACTGGGCGAGGTAGGCGGTCCGGCCGAAGTAGCCGACCTCGAACACCTCGGCGCCGGACTCGGAGGCCGTCCCCATCAGCTTCGGCGTGTGCAGCTCGGTGTACCCCTCCTCCGCGGTCACCTCGCGCATCGCCCGCTCGACGGTCGTCTGGACGTCGAAGACCAGGTGCTGGGCGGGGCGCCGGATGTCGAGGAACCGCCAGTCCAGGCGCTGGTCGATGCCGGTCCTCTCGTCGATCGGCAGCTTCGGCTCGGCGGGCGAGACGATCTCCACCCGGGACGGGACGATCTCCAGACCGCCCAGCTTGACCTGCGGGTTCGCCACCACCCTGCCGGTGATCTTCACCGCCGACTCGACCGTCACCTGCTCGAAGGCCGCCTCGATGACGTCGCCCTCCCCGCCGCGCGGGTGGGTGACCTGGACGAGGCCGGTGTGGTCGCGGACCAGGACGAACTGCAGGCGCCGCTGCAGCCGCAGCGTGTTCACCCAGCCGTAGACGGTGACCGTCCCGCCGATGCGTGCGGGGAGGTCTGCGACAAGGGTGCGCGTCATGGCGGCAACTCCCTGGGTTGCGGGCGCGTTGGTCGCGCCGAACGACGAGCGGTAAACGGCCGCCCGGGGGACGTGCCCACCCTAGGCGGTCGAGCTACCGACGGTCGCCCGGTTTTCACCCGGCCCGCTCGCCCGGCCCGCTCACCCGCCGTCGGAGCTCCAGCCGCACTCGTGGAGTCGGGCGAAGCCGTCGAGGAGCAGGTCGAGGGCGAACTCGAACTCGAACTGGTCGTCGCAGCCGCCACCGACGACCGACGCACCGTCGTGGGCCCGGGCCGTGGCGATCTCGGCGATGTGCGGGTACCTGGCCGCCATCGCCCGCAGCGCGGCCGCCTGCTCGCCTTGATCGCCCCGTCCGGCGGGATCGGCAGGATCGGCGGGATCGGCGGCCGGGGACGCCGGGAACAGCTCCTGGGTGAAGCCCCAGACGCGGCTGCCCAGCGCGTGCATCGCGTGGTGGGTGAGGTCGACGGACAGGCCGCCCCTGCGGAACGTGCCGATGACGGAGTCCAGGTAGTCCAGCACGGCGGGCGTGGGGGTGCCGCGGGACTCGATGGCGCGCAGGGCCCACGGGTGCCGCAGCAGCGCCCGCCGGGCGGACAGGACGCGGTCACGGACCGCTCCGCGCCAGTCGGGGCCGTCGGCCGGCGCGTCGATCTCGCCGACGACGAGCTCGACCATGCCGTCGAACAGCTGCTCCTTGTTGGCCACGTGCTTGTAGAGGGCCATCGGCACGACGCCCAGCTCCTGGGCGAGGCCGCGCATGCTCAACGCCTCGATCCCGGACTGGTCGGCGCGCGCGACGGCGGCGCGCAGCACGCGGTCGCGGTTGAGCGGCTTCCGGCGCTCGGTGTCTGCCTGTTGAGCCATGGTCCTCACCGATCTCCTTGACAGGTGTACGGGGTACACCCTAGCGTCGGACAGGCAGGTGTACGGCGTACACCTCCCCTGTTCCGCCCCCTCGCCGAAGGAGCCCCCCATGGCCTCACCGAGAACCCTCGCGA
The DNA here is from genome assembly GCF_042735125.1 of Kitasatospora sp. NPDC059599. Classification (NCBI taxonomy): domain Bacteria; kingdom Bacillati; phylum Actinomycetota; class Actinomycetes; order Kitasatosporales; family Streptomycetaceae; genus Kitasatospora; species Kitasatospora sp. NPDC059599. The sequence continues at coordinate 21,610 of NZ_JBHWCL010000065.1, forward strand.
CAGCGGCGGGCACGTGCTTCCTCGCCACCCACGTCACCTCGATCGGCGGGCTCGTCCTGTACGGACCGGTCCTGAAGGCCGCCGACTACGTGGTCGGCGCCGGACCGGACACCCGGCTGCTCCTGGGCGCCCTGTTCGAGGTACTCCTCACCATCGGCATCATCGGCACCGCGTTCACGCTGTACCCCGTCGCCCGGCGGCACGGCGAAGGCCTCGCCGCCGGGTACCTCGGCCTCCGCACCCTGGAAGCCGCCGTCATCGCCGTCGGCATCGTCAGCCTGCTGGCCGTCGTGACGCTTCGCCAACACCCGCCGCAGGGAGCGGACAACGCCTCACTCCTCACCGTGGGCCGGGCCCTGGTCGCCGTCCACGACTGGACGTTCCTGCTCGGCCCCAACTTCGTCTGCGGAGCCAACACGGCGGTGCTCGCGCTCCTGCTGTACCGCGCACGGCTGGTACCGCGCTTCATCGCCGTCCTGGGGCTCGCCGGGGGCGCACTGATCTTCGCCTCCGCGATCGCCGTCCTGTTCGGCGTCTACCAGCAGGTCTCCGGGTTCGGGATGCTCGCCGCCGTACCGGTGTTCGCCTGGGAACTGTGCCTGGCCGTCCGGCTGATCACCAGGGGATTCGACCCGGCCGCCGCCTGACCGGGGTCGTGGCGTCAGCCCATGCCGAAGTGGTCGTGGACCGGCCGCACTTCGACCGCCACGACGTGGAAGTCCAGGACGCGCGCGGCGATCTCCCGCGCCCGTTCGGGGGTCGCACAGTCGATCACGTAGTAGGCGGTGAGGTGCTCCGCCGCCTCCGCGAACGGCCCGTCCGTCGCGGTCGTGCGGCCCCCGTTCCACCGGAGGGTCGTCGTGTCCGCCGGAAAGGCCAGACCCGCTCCGTTCAGCATCTCCCCCGAGCCCTCCAGGTCCCGGTGCAACGCCTCGTGCCGGCCGAACACGTCGGCTCGCTGTTCGTCGGTCATCGCGGCCGTCGCCGCCGGATCCGCGTACATCAGCACCATGTACTTCATGGCCCGATCCTCGCACCGGATCCCGCCGCACCGGCTCGACGCACCGCCCCGACGAGTTCGACCACAACCGACCGTTCGGCGAGCACCTGATCCGGGGTGGGCCGCTGTGGTGGGTGGTCCGCAGGGGTGGGGTCAGAGGTCCCAGCTGAGCGTGGTGCCGTCCGGGGCCGCGTAGGTCACGTGTTGGGCCTCCGGGCCGGCGTCGAGGGTGAACCACTCGCGGCGGGGGCGGTTGTGGGTGAGCCAGCTCTTGTGGGCGGCGTCGAGGTCCGGCAGTTCCCGGGAGGTTCCGAGGAGGTGCAACACGGCCCAGAACGCGAAGGCCGGGTCGTCGAGGACGCGGGGGTCGGACTCCACGGCCGGGCGCCCCGGCCCGGACGCGACCGGGCGGGGGAGGAAGCGGCCGACCGCACGCCCGTCCGCCAGCTTGGTCAGCCTGGCTACCGCGCCGGCGACCGGGGCGACGACGAGGCCTCCCGGGGCGCACTGGTCGAGCCAGGCCCGGGGGATGCGCCGGACCTCTCCGGTGGCGATGATCCGGTCGTACGGCGCCCCGGCCGGGTGCCCGTCGGCGCCGTCGGCCTGGACGACGGTGGGCGCGAAGCCGGCTTCGCCGAGGCGGGTGCGGGCGGCGGTCACCAGGCGCTCGGCGCCGTCGATGCTGGTGACGGTCGCGGCGCCGGCGAGGTGGCAGAGCAGGGCCGTGGTGTGGCCGGTGCCGGTGCCGATCTCCAGCACCCGGTCGCCGGGCCGGACGTCCAGTGCGTCGAGCATGTCGGCCGTCAGGCCCGGCAGAGCGGCGGTCGATGTCGCGACCCCGCCGCGGAACCCCCCGGGGGCGGCGTCCTCGGCGTGGACGCCGTCGACTTCGGTGACCAGCGCCCGGTTCGCGTACACCTCCCGCAGCCAGGAGTCGTCCGCGAAGTCGTCGGCGCGCCAGGGGAGCCGGAGGCCGCTCTCCTCGCGGTAGAACACCGGGACGAAGGGGTGGCGCGGCACTTCGAGGAATGCTTCGACCACCCGGGCCGACAGGCCTGCGGATTCCTGCTGGAGTTCCGACGCCAAGTCGGCTTTCACGCAAAGAAGTTGGTCGACATTGTGAAAGTCGTTCGCCATGCCCGGTCGTCCCTTTCCCTGGTCGGTCGCAGACGTCGGGGCATACCGGTCCCCTTCTTGACGAAACGTCAAGGACCGTCCAGTCGTCCCGCTTCCCCCGCGACCGGCGCCCCCGATGCTCCCGAAGGTGTGAACACATGGTCAAGACTTGTGAATCGGGGAAGTGGGAAATTCGAGGGGCGGCGCACCGGCCGTTTCAGCTCTCCGGGTAGACGGCTCGCAGAGCGGAGCCGCGGGTGAGGACGGCGACCGCGACCAGGGCGAGGACGGAGAGCCCCTGGAGGACGGCGTACCAGGGCGGGCAGAGGCCGGGGACCAGATCGACGCCGATGACGGCGACCGGCATGATCGTGGCGAGGGTGCGGACGCGGTCGAAGGCCTTGGCGGACCCCTCCGCCGCCCGGGTGACCATCCGGTGGATCAGCGGGGCGGCCGCGAGGAGGATGCCGCCGCGGATCCACATGAACGCGGTCGTCCCGTGGCCGGTGGACGCCATCACGGCGACCGTGCCGAGGACGACGGCACTGACGGCACCGTAGAGCGCGACGCACTTCTTGACCGTGCTGAAGATCTCCTGGCTGGTGGCCATGGTCCTGCTCCTCCGTGTCGTGGTGGAAACGACGCTAGGGAGCACAGGACCGCCCGGGTACCGGTCCAGCCGTACACCCGGGTGGGGCTGGACCCACCCTCGGCCCCGGCGGCGGCGTGGCACCGTCGGCCATCAGGGTTAACGGCGGGCCCGCGTTGCCCGCCCCCTGGCGTGCCGAGCGGAGCGACGCGCCCGTTCAGGCTGAAGTGGCGACACCCGTTCCCACCTGTGTCGGAGAGAAGACCATGAGGAATACCCGCTCGCTGACCACCGCGGCCGCCACCGCCGCCGCCCTGGCCATCCTGGTGTGCGGCGGCTGCTCCAGCAGCAAGAGCACGACGTCCACGGCGACCACGGCACCGGCGACCACGGCACCGGCGACCGCCACGGGCAGCCCGACGGCCGCACCGACCTCGGCGGAGAGCGCGAGCCCGTCCGCCGCGATCAGCGGTACGGCCGCCACGATCTCGTCGACCACCGTCGGCAAGTACCAGAACTTCCTGGTCGACGCCCGCGGCAAGTCGCTCTACCTGTTCGAGGCCGACACCTCGTCCGCCTCGACCTGCTACGACGCCTGCGCCACCGCCTGGCCGCCCGCCCTGACCACCGGCGCCCCCACCGCCACCAACGGCGTCGACCAGGCCAAGCTCTCCACCAGCACCCGCAAGGACGGCACGACCCAGATCGTCTACAACGGCCACCCGCTCTACTACTTCGAGGGCGACACGGCCCAGGGCGACACCAACGGCGAGGAGTCCAGCGCCTTCGGGGCCACCTGGTACCTGATCAACACCGCGGGTAACAAGATCGAGGGCAGCTGAGCGGATGAACGGCGTCGAACGGCCGTCCCGCCCCCGGCGGGCCCCCGGCCTCCTGTGGGCGCTCCTGCCGGTGGCGGTGACGGCCGGCCTGTACTGGTACGGCCGGGCGCACACCCCGGACTACACCAGCAGCCTCTTCGGCCGCCGCTACGACGACGCCAACCAGCTCAAGGCCCAGCTCGGCACCGCCCTGCTGGGCCTCGCGCTGATCCAGCTCCTGCTGGCGCTCTGGATGTACGGGCGGCTGCCCGGGCTGTCGGCCGCGCCCCGGGCGGTCCGGACCGGACACCGACTGGTCGGCCTGGCGGCGTTCCTGCTCTCCCTGCCGATCGCCTACCACTGCATCACGGCGTACGGGGTGCAGCTGACGACCGCCCGGGTAGCCCTGCACTCGATCGCCGGGTGCTTCCTCTACGGCGCGTTCGTCGCCAAGGTCATCGTGGTCCGCCACCGCCGGCTGCCCGGCTGGGCCCTGCCCACGGCGGGCGGCGCCCTGGTCGTCCTGATCGGCGTGCTCTGGTACAGCGCGGCACTGTGGCGCCTCAACGGCTACCAGGTGCCCGGCCTGTGAGCGGGTGGCGGCCCCTTGCGAAGGAGCGAGGGGCCGCCACAGTCGTTAGCTGCCTGCGGTGAGGTGGTCGAACTCGCCGGCCTTCGCACCCTGGAGGAAGGCCGCGAACTTGGCCGCGCTGGTACGGACGATGACGTCACCCTCATCGGACTCACGGAGTTCGATCACCCCGTCAACGGTCCGCACCTCTACACATTCGGAGTTCGCCGCCGAGTAACTTGACTTCTGCCAGGTGGAGTTAGGCATGTTTTCTTTCCATATCATTCTTGATGGATTGAATGAACTCCCGGGACTCCTCCTCCGAGAGAGCCGCCGAATCGATCCTTTCGAGCAAGGATCGGAACTGCGCGATGCGGGCCGGCGCATCAAAGACCACACTGTCGAGACCTGAGTCCATCTGCGCCGCGTCGAGCTCGGGAATCGGACCTTCAACGTACGTGAAGTTCTCGTGATTGGCCGGAAGCGCATCCACGTTGAACAGCACGACTCGGATCGAGATGGTCGCCCGCTCCGAGTCGTCGATCAGGCTGCCGAGCTGCTCGGCCTGGATCTCGGGCCCGCTGAACTGCATGCGCAGCGCTGCCTCATGAATGTACGCGGAGTACGGGGTTTCGCCGGATCGGACCACGTGCTGGCGCCGCAACCGGAAGGCGGTCCGCAGATCGACCTCGTGCTGGGGAAGAAGCGGGAAGCCGCGTGCGAAGACAGCTGAGGCGTAGGAGGTTGTCTGGAGCAGCCCGGGAATGAAGGCCATGGTGTAGGTCGAGAGTCCGTGGGCGCGCCCCTCCATCTCGGCCATCTCCAGGAAGTGTTGCGAGAGGCGCCCTCGATACTCCTCCCACCAACCACCCTTGTCGCGGTCCGTGATGATGTCCGCCAGCGCGTCGATCAAGGGCTCGTTGACGCACATGCACAGCGCGGCGATCGTGCGCAGGCGCTCGACGCTGATGCCGGTCCTGCCGCTCTCCATCTGGGTCACGTGGGCCGGGTTGATGCCCAGCGCGCGGGCGAGCTGACTGCCGCCGAGGCCGGCCTGCTCCCGCATCCTGCGCAGTTCGGCACCCAACCGCAGCTGGCGGAGAGTTGGGTTCGATCGAAGAGCCATGGGGACAGTCTGCCTCAGTGCCGAGACCACGTTCGGGGGAACTTTCGGCCGTCCGCCACAAATCTGTGGCGGACACCGCTAGGGTCATCCCAGATCGATCCGATGGATCGTCAGAATACCCTCCGAACAGGGCAGTAGGCGCCTGCTGCCCTCCCGCCGAAGAGCAACCAGTCCCTGGCCTGGCTCACGGCTGCCCCCTCCCACACCACAGCCTCGCGGAGGTTCCCGTGTGCACCCGTAACACCCCCTCGCTCACCCTCAGCCGCCAGGCGCTCCGGGACGTCCTGGTCCGCGCCGCCTGGGACCCCGAGACCGTCTTCAACGCCGAACTCGCCCTCGCCGAGCTGATCGTCAACGCCTGGCGGCACGGCGGCACCCCCGCGCCCGTCGTCTACTTCTCCCTCCTCGGCCACACCCTGCGGGTCTGTGTCGCCGACGAGAGCGACGCGCTCCCCCAGGAGCGGTGCTCCGCCCCCACGGCCGAGTCCGGGCGGGGTCTCCAGCTGGTCTCCGGGCTCACCCACCGGTGGGGCGTCGACCCGCAGAAGCGCGGCAAGACGGTCTGGTACGAGCTGGACTCCGCCGCGTGAGCCGCCCGCCCGTCGCGCCGGACGACCCCCGGATGCACGACTACACCGCGCCGCAGATCACCGCGCTGCTCGGTGAGCTGCACCGGCGGGGCCTGCGGTACGGCCTCCTCTGGGGTTCGGCCTCGGCCGGGGAGAGCACCCTCGACGGGCGTCTGCTCGTCGACTTCGGCAACGCGCCCGTGAGCACCCTCCTCAACCTCCTCCACCTCCTGCGCGACACCGACCGGAACGCGGCGTGGGAGCAGTGATGCCGCGCCCCCGGAGCGGCGAACCGCGCTGAGCACGTGCGAAGGCCCTCGCCCAGGGAAGGGGCGAGGGCCTCGCGGTTCGTCCGACAGGCTCCGGGTCAGCCGCCGGACGGGTTCCGGTTGCCGCCGGCCGCACCTCCGCCGAAGCCTCCTCCGCCGAAGCCGCCGGCGGCGTTGCCTTCGACGAGCTGACTGGCGGTGTAGCCACCATTGGCGTCGGGGGTGCCGACGACGGTCACGCTCTGGCCGGGCTGCAGGTCGGTGACCTTGCCGTCCTTGTTGAGCTGGACCTTCGTCGCGTCGCCGGTGGTGACCTTGACGGTGTTGCCATTGGAGTCTGTCAGGTACACGACGTTGCCGTCCACGGCTTTCACGGTGCCCCGGGCGAAGCCGGGCTGTCCGCCCTGCCCCTGCCCCTGCCCGCCGCCCTGGCCCCTACGGCCCGAGCCGTTCTGCCCGGCTCCGCCCTGTCCGGCGCCGGCCTGCCCGTACCCGCCGCCCGCTGCGGGGCGCTGAGCGCCGGCCGCCGCGGCCGGCCGGGAGGACTTCCCGGCGGGGGAACCGTTGTTCTGCTCGTACCAGACGCCGCCCGCGAACGCGCCGGTGGCGATCACGCCGCCGGCCAGCACCAGGCTGATCCAGGGCAGCTTCCGGCGCGGCGGCGCGGCCAGTTCGCCGCTGACGTCGCGGGCGTCCGGCGGGGTGGAGAGCAGGGCGACCTGCTCGGCCTGGGTACTGCTGACCGTGGCGATCTCGTTGCTGCTCATGGGTGTGGAGTCCTACTCGTGCCGGAGGGCGTCGATCGGCCGCAGCGAGGCGGCCCGGTTGGCGGGGTAGCTGCCGAAGAACAGCCCGATGGCGACGGCGATGCCGAACGCTCCGAGCACGGATTCGGGGATCACGACCGGCTTGATGCCGACGATGCTGAAGTGCGAGCCGACCATGCCGGCCGCCACGCCCAACCCCGCTCCGATCACCGACAGCAGCGTCGACTCGGTCAGGAACTGCCCGAGGATCACGGCGCGCGGGGCGCCGAGCGCCTTGCGGATGCCGATCTCCCGGGTCCGCTCGGTCACCGTCACCAGCATGATGTTGGTGATCCCGATCCCGCCGACGAGCAGCGAGATCGCCGCCACCGCGCCGAGCAGCACGGTGAAGGTCTTGGTGGTGCTCTCCCTCGCCGTGAGCAGCGAGGCCTGGTTGGTGATCCGGAAGTCGGCCTTGGACGGGTCGCTGATCGAGTGCGCCGCGAGCAGGACCCGGGTGATCTCCGACTGGGCCGCCGTGGTGGTGTCCGCCGAGGCGGCCTGCACCAGGATCTGGTTGACCGCGCCGAAGCCCGTGAAGGCGTTCTGCACGGTCGGCAGCGGGGCGATCACCACGTCGTCCGGGTCGGTGAAGCCGCTGCCGCCCTTGGCCTGCAGCACGCCGACCACGGTGAACGGGGTGCCGCCGAGGACGATCTGCTTGCCGACCGGGTCCTCGGTGTCGAACAGCTGCTTGGCCGTGGTGGCGCCGAGCACGGCGACCTTGCGCGAGCCGAGCACGTCGTCGTTGGTGAAGTACTCGCCCTTCGCGACCTTCTGGTTGGAGGTCTCGAAGTACGCCGGGTAGGTGCCGACGATCGAGCCCGGGCTGTACGAGATGTTGCCGTACAGCGCCGTCCCGCTGGTCGTGACGACCGGGGCCACCGACTTGATCGCGGCGGAGGCGCCGGCGTCGCTCGCCAGCGCCTTGGCGTCCGCGACCGTGAGCTTCTTCACCGAGGAGGCCGCCCGGGCGCCGCCGGCCGCCGAACCGGAGCTGACGGTCAGCGAGTTGGTGCCGAGCGAGGTGATCGAGTCCTTGACCGCGACCGACGAGCCGTTGCCGACCGCCAGCAGCAGGATGACCGAGGCGACGCCGATCAGCACGCCGAGCATGGTGAGCGCCGAGCGCACCTTGTTGGCGGCCAGGCCGCCGACCGCGAAGCGGAGTGTCTGCCAGAGGATCACGCGGGCACTCCCAGGTCGTGGAGGGCAGGTGGCGGCCCCTCCACCGGGGCCTGCCGGATGTCGCTGACGATCTGCCCGTCGACGAGGCGCAGCACCCGCTTGGCGTGCCGGGCGACCTCGTCCTCGTGGGTGATCAGGACGACCGTGCGGCCGGTGGCGTTGAGCCCGTCGATCAGGCCCAGCACCTCCTCCGTCGAGCGGCTGTCGAGGTTGCCGGTCGGCTCGTCGGCGAGCAGCATCGCGGGCGCGGTGACCAGTGCCCGCGCCACCGCGACGCGCTGCTGCTGGCCGCCGGAGAGCTCGTTGGGCTTGTGCCCGGACCGCTCGCCGAGGCCGACCAGGGAGAGCGCGGCCAGCGCCCGGCGGCGGCGCTCGGAGGCCCGCACGCCGGCGTAGGCGAGCGGCAGCTCGACCTGGGAGAGGGCGGTGGTGCGCGGGATCAGGTTGAAGGACTGGAAGACGAAGCCGATCTTGCGGTTGCGCACCAGGGAGAGCTGCTGCTCGTCGAGGTGACCGACGTCGACGCCGTCCAGCAGGTAGCGGCCGGAGGTCGGGACGTCGAGGCAGCCGAGGATGTTCATCAGGGTGGACTTGCCGGAGCCCGAGCTGCCCATCACGGCGACGAAGTCGCCCTGTTCGATGTCCAGGCTGACGCCCTGGGGCTCGCCGGTCTCCGGGTCGTCCGGGCCGCGCAGCGCGTGCACGGTGGCGTCGCCGTGCCCGTACGACTTGGTGAGCCGGCGGATCCGGATCACCGGCACGGGCGTCGCGGGGACGCGCTTGTCGATGACGTGACGCATGCTCAGCCTCGACCGCCCCGGCCGCCGCCCGCTCCGCCGCCACCGCCGCCGCCCGTGCCGCCGGGGAAGACCCCGCCGCCCGCGCCGTTGCCGCCCCGGCCGTTGCCGCCGGCGCCCGGGAAGGAGCCGTTCGGGAAGCCGTTGGTGCCGCTGGTGGTGGGGAGTTCGACCTTGTCGCCCTCCTTGAGACCGGAGACCACCTGCACCGTGCTGTCGCCCTCGACGCCGACGCCGACGTCGACCCGCTCGGAGCTGCCGTCCTCGTGCAGGACGGTCGCGGTGCGGGAGGTGCCGGTGCCCGACAGGGCGGCGGTGGGCAGCGAGAGCGCGTTGTCGGCCTCGCCGGTGATCACCTGGACGGTGGCGCTGAGGCCGGTGCGCAGCGTGCTGGTGTCGCCGGTCAGCTGCAGCGTCGCCGAGTACTGGACGGCGGAGGAGCCGGCCGCGCCGCCGGAGCCGCTGCTGCTGGGCAGCGAACTGATCGACAGGACGGTCGCGTTGAGCTTGGTCTCGGACTGCGCGTTCAGCGCGACGGTGGCCGCTTCGCCCTTCTTCAGCTTGAGCGAGTCGAGCTCGGAGAAGTTCGCGGTGACCTGCATGCCGGTCGGGTTGGTGAGCACGATGAAGCCGCTGGGTGCGCTCGAACCCGTGCTGGTGCCGGTCGACTTGGTGGAGGATCCGGAGCCGGTGGAGCCGGAGGCGGTCGCCCCGACGGTGTCGCCGACCTTGTTCGAGATCGAGGCGACCGTGCCGTCCACCGTGGCGGTCAGGGTGGTCCCGGCCAGCGCCGCCTGGGCGTTGGAGAGGCTGGTCTGCGCGGTGGCGACCTGCTGCTGGGCCTGGGCCACGGCCGCGTCGTCGACCTTGGTGGTGGTGATGGTGGTGGTCTGCGGGGCGGGCGTACTGCTCCCGCCCGCCCCGCGTCCGCCACCGCTGCTGCCCGATGCCCCGCTCGTCGCGCCGGGCAGCGGCTCGGTGGTCGTGGTGGTGACCCCGGCCTGCGCCTTGGTGAGGTTGGCGTTGGCCGTGGTGAGGGCCACCCGGGCCGCGTCCACCTGCTGCTGGGCCGCTGTGGTGTCGACGGTGGCGAGCACCTGGCCCTTCTTGACGGCGTCCCCGACCGCGACCTTGACCGCGGTGAGCTTGCCGCCCGTGGTGAAATCCTGGGCCGCGTCGGTGGGAGACACCAGGGTGCCGGTTCCGGACACGGTGGCCAGGACCGTTCCCTTGGCGACCGTCGCCGTACGGGCGGTGGGCTTGGCCGAAGCCGGGCCGGAGCTTCCGCTGACCGTGGAGTACACCAGGGCCGCACCGCCCAGCAGGGCCACGCCCAGCGCGGAGTTGACGAGGACGGCACCGCGCCGCCGTGGGAGCACCTTCATGCCGGACAGCTTCGCGGGGACCTCTTGCGTCGCCCTGGGCGCCGGCTGGGAGAAGACTGACCGGTCGGATCCGGGCATGCCGGACATACCATCCTCCCCGTGCCGCCCGCTTGGCCGCTCCGTGGCCGACCGTTGGCCGAACTCCCAGCAGGCTCCCAGCGATCCACAGCCATCCGGGAGCGAGCCGGGAGCGAGCCGCGCCCGCACCGGCCCCCGCGCCGGGCGCCCGCACCGGTCCCCGAGCCGGCCCCCGAGCCGGCCCCCGCGCCCGGCGGACGGAGCACCGGGGCGCCGGGGCGCCGCTCGGGAACGCCACAGGGGCGCGCCGACGACCGGCGCGCCCCTGCGACTGTCAGCAGCTCAGGACGGGTTTCAGAGCGTCTTGCGGAACGCCTCCGCCACCGACAGGAAGATCGAGTTGCCCTCGGTCTCGCCGATCGACACCCGCACGCCCTCCGGGAACGGCCGCACCATCACGCCCGCCTCGGTGCACGCGGCGGCGAAGTCCGCCGAGCGCTCGCCCAGCCCGAGCCAGACGAAGTTGGCCTGCGAGTCCGGGATCTCCCAGCCCTGGGCGCGCAGCCCGGCGACCACCCGGTCACGCTCCCCGACCAGCGCGTCGACCCGCTCCAGCAGGGCCTCCTCGGCGCGCAGCGAGGCGACGGCGGCGTTCTGGGCGAGCTGGTTCACGCCGAACGGGACGGCGGTCTTGCGCAGCGCGGCCGCGACCGGCTCGTGCGCGACGGCGAAGCCGACCCGCATGCCCGCCAGGCCGTACGCCTTGGAGAAGGTGCGCAGGACGCAGACGTTGGGGCGGTCGCGGTAGAGGTCGATGCCGTTGGGCACCTCGGCGTCGCGGATGAACTCGATGTAGGCCTCGTCCACGACCACCAGGACGTCGCCGGGGACGGCGTCCAGGAAGCGCTCCAGCTCGGCGCGGTGGATCACGTTGCCGGTCGGGTTGTTGGGGTTGCAGACGAAGACCAGCCGGGTGTTCGGGGTGATCGCCGCGAGCATCGCGTCCAGGTCGTGGTCACCGCCCGCGGTGAGCGGCACCGGGACGGGGGTGGCACCGGCGATCTGGGTGATGATCGGGTAGGCCTCGAAGGAGCGCCAGGCGAAGATCACCTCGTCGCCCGGGCCGGCCGTGGCGAGGATCAGCGACTGGGCGACGCCGACCGAGCCGGTGCCGGTGGCGATGTGCTCGGCGGGCACGCCGAAGCGCTCGGCGAGCACCTCGGTGAGCTCGGTGACGCCCATGTCGGGGTAGCGGTTGAGCGAGCCGGCCGCCTTGACCGCCGCCTCCAGCACGCCCGGCAGCGGGTCGTACGGGTTCTCGTTCGAGGACAGCTTGTAGGCGTCGGCGCCGGCCGGCTTGCCGGGCTTGTAGGTGGGGATGCCGTCCAGGGTCGGCCGCAGCCGCGGGCCCTGCGCTGACGTACCACTGCTCACGGTCGTACTCCGTTTCCAGAAGTTGCACAACTGTCCGGTGCGCTCGCCCGTCACGGACGGGGTCGCCCCCCGTGCCCGGGATCTCCTGACGCGCCCGGACCACCCCGGTCGGGTGCCTTGCACGATACCGAGCGCCCTCACCCGTAGGAGTGAGATGCCCGGACGGGCTACCGGTGCAGATCAGCCATTCTGCCCGGTTCCTTTGGCACATGTCAGAGGTAAGAGGCCAGGTTTCGGGAGGGTATCGAAGGGGCGCACCCCGGCTCACTCGTGGAGAAACGTATCTCCGAAGGCTCCCGATGCGCCGGTCACAGACCCTTGTCAGGAGCCATACGATCGGTCCGCCATGACAGCAGCAGCCAACCAGAGCGGTCGGCGACCCACCACCTCAAGGCGCCTGGAGCGGGCCGGCATCCGGGATGTGGCGGCAGCCGCCGGAGTGTCGATCACCACCGTCTCCGACGCGCTGAACGGTAAGGGCCGCCTGCCCGACGAAACCCGCAGCCGGGTGCGCGAAGTCGCAGAGCGCCTCGGCTACCGCCCCTCGGCCGCGGCCCGCACCCTGCGCACCGGACGGTCCGGCCTGATCGGGCTGACCGTCACGACCTACGGAGAAGAACCCTTCACCTTCACCGAGTTCGCGTACTTCGCCGAAATGGCCCGGGCCGCCACCAGCGCCGCACTCGGCCGCGGGTACGCCCTGGTGGTGCTGCCCGCCTCCTCGCGCCACGACGTCTGGGGCAACATCGCCCTGGACGGCACCGTGGTCATCGACCCGCCCGACCAGGACCCGCTGGTGAGCGAGCTCTACCGGTCCGGCGTCCCGGTCGTCAGCGACGGCAAACCGGGCAACTGCCCGGTCACCGCCTGGGTCGACAACGACCACGAGGCCGCCGTGCTCGGCATCCTCGACCACCTCTCCGAAGCCGGCGCCCGCCGGATCGGCCTCCTCACCGGCACCAGCACCGACACCTACACCCGCCTCTCCACCGAGGCCTACCTCGGCTGGTGCGCCAAGGTCGGGCAGGAACCGGTGTACGAGGCCTACCCGGCGCACGACCCGGCGGCCGGCGCGGTCGCCGCCGACCGGCTGCTCGCCCGCCCCGACCGGCCGGACGCCGTCTACGGACTGTTCGACCCCAACGGGACCGACCTGCTCGCCGCCGCCCGCCGCTACGGCCTGCGGGTACCCGACGACCTGCTGCTGGTCTGCTGCAGCGAGAGCGACGTCTACGCCGCCACCGAACCGCCGATCACCACGCTCTCGCTCAAGCCGCGCAAGATCGGCACCACCGTGGTCAACCTGCTCATCGACGCCATCGAGGGCGTGGACTCCGGGACGGGCGTCGACATCGCGCGGCTCTTCCCGCCCCGCTTCCGCACCGCCGGCACCGGACCGCCCCCGGGCACCCTGATGCCGACCGAGCTGATCGTCCGCGCGTCCTCCCAACGCCGGAGCCCGCGCACCACCGTCAGCCCGCCCCGCCCCCCGGGCGAGGTCTAGACCGTTGCCGCCGACCGGCGTCGACGGGGCGTCCGCCGGGACGCCCACGGGACGCCGGACCGGCCCCCACCCGGCCGCGTCCGGACCCCGATCCGACCCCGATCCGACCCCGGTCGGACACCGACCGGAGCCGGGCGAGCACGAAAGACGCCCGGCCAGAGCTGACCAGACCACACCGAGCCAGGACAAAACGGACCACGAAGGGCCGCCCGGCTGACGCTCCGGAGGATTGGATGCCCACCAGGTGACGACGGCGGGAGAGTGGTCTTCCTATGATGGGCGAATGACACCCGAGGACCGCTTCCCCGGGCCCGAGCACCCCCACTCGGGCCCCCGCCACCAGCCGGACCTCGACGTGCTGCCCTACGGCACCTATTACGAACCCGAGCCCGCCCAGGGCTACCAGGGCACCCCCTACGACGCCGAGACGTACAGCGGCTACGGCGGCGCCCGCTACCTCGAACAGCACTGGCACACCGACGGCCAGGGCCACACCGTGCACGCCCAGGGCCACGGCGCGGGCGACTCCCAGGACCAGGCACCGGTGTTCGCCCACCAGGACCACCCCGGCTACGAGGGCCAGGAGCACCCCGGCTACGACGGCCAGGACCACGGCACCTACGAGGGCCGGGACCACGCGGCCTACGACGACACCAGCGGCTACGACGACCGCGCCGGCTACGAGCCGACCCTCCCCGACCAGCCCTCCCCGGCCCTGCAGCTCGCCGGCCGCGACGACCCGCCGACCATCGAACTCGGCCCGCCGCTGCCCGACCCGGCCGCCCCGACCTACCCGTACCCGGCACCCGGCCCCGGCGAGCCGCCCGGCCCGGTCTACGTCGTCGGCGACGTGCACGGCTACCTGGAGGAGCTCCGCGCCGAACTCCACCACCAAGGCCTGATCGACGCCGACGGCCACTGGTCCGCCGGCCGCGCCCGGATCTGGTTCCTCGGCGACTTCACCGACCGCGGCCCCGACGGCATCGGCGTCATCGACCTGGTCATGCAGCTCGCCGCCGAGGCCGCCGCGGCCGGCGGCTACTGCCGCGCCCTGATGGGCAATCACGAACTGCTCTTCCTCGGCGCCGCCAGGTACGGCGACGAGCCGGTCCAGTCCACCGCCGGCACCGCCTCCTTCCTGGCCGCCTGGCGGCTCAACGGCGGCCAGCAGAACGACCTGGACCGCCTGGAAGCGCACCACATCAGCTGGCTGTCCCGGCTCCCCGCCATCGCGCTGGAGGACGACCACCTGCTGCTGCACTCCGACACCACCGCGTACCTGGAGTACGGCGAGTCCATCCCCGACGTCAACGACGCCGTGCACGGACTGCTCGCCGACGGCACCGTGGACGAGTGGTGGGACTGCTTCCGCCGCTTCACCAAGCGCTTCGCCTTCCGCGGCGACGCCGGGCCGACGGCCGTCCACGAGCTGCTGGACACCTACGGCGGCCGCCGGATCGTGCACGGGCACAGCCCGATCCCGTACCTCACCGGCGCGGTGCACGCGGACGACGGCCAGCCCCCGCACATCCCCGGACCGTACGTGTACGCGGACGACCTCGCGGTGGCGATGGACGGCGGCGTGACCATGGAAGGGCGCCTGCTGGTCGCCCGACTGCCCATCAACTAGCGCCCCGGCCAAGCCCCTCCGTCGAACGGCAGTTCCCGGCGCCCGGGCCGTCGCACGCGCGCGGCCCGGGGCGCGAAATTCCGGAAACCGACTGTCAGCCCGGGCGCCCCCGCCCCTACCATGAGGCACACCACACCCGGCCGCCCGTCCGGCGGCCCGCCTCCGCACCCGTTCCGGCGCCCCGAGGGCGCCCGCGCCCCCGGGACGGAACGAACGGGGTCCGCACGAACGGGGTCCCCATGTCCGACAACCCCCCGCCACTGCTCGCCGAGGACCGCCCGGAGTACGAGCGCCTCCTCGCCGAAGCCCTGCGCGACCGCACCGTCCTCACCGCCCTGCGCGCCCCCGGCGCGCTCACCACCGACCAGCTGCGGATCCGCGCGCTGCGCGACGCCGACGGCGTCAACGCCGCGGCCGCCATCGAGTACGCGCACTACGCCCGGCTCCGCGAGAGCCTGCGCACCACACCCCCACCGCCGCCCGGCACCGAGCCCACCGCCCCCGGCCTGCTCACCCAGCTGCGCTCCGCGAACGGCGGCGCCGGGCTCTTCCCCGTCCTCACCGTGCTCACCCCGATCCTGGCCTGGACCGCCGCCGTCCTCCTGCTGCTGATCGGCTACCTGCTGCGCGCCGCCGACCCGGACCTCGCCCTCGCCCGCTCCCTCGTCACCGCCGGCTGGGTCGCACTCGCCGCCGGGGTCGCCGCGATGGCCATCGGCATCGTCGGCCTGCTGCTCACCGCCATACGCGACGGCGCCTCCGCGGCCCCGGCCGGCACCGACCCCGAGCTCGCCGCCGAACTCGCCGACGCCCGCGCCGAATGGCGCGCCGCCCTGCGCGACCGCGGCCTGCTGCCCTACCTGCACGCCGCACTCCCGCCCGTGCCCGGCAACTCCGGCAGCGCCGGAGGCACCGACGCCGGCAGGGGCGGCAGGGGCAGCGGTGAAGGGGCAGCCGACGGGCCCGGCACCGGCGCGGATCCCGGCCCCGCCGAAGGACCCGACTTCAGCAGCCCCGACTTCAGCAGCCCGGGCTACACCTCCCCCTCCTTCACCAGCCCTGGCCCCGACGGCCTGACCGACCCCGAGGGCCGCACCACCCGCCCCGCCGCGTTCACCACCCCGGACTTCACCGGCCCCGGCTACACCCCGCCCGCCTTCACCGGGCCCGACGACGTCACCTGAACCGCCGTCAACCCGGCGGCGGCACCGCCCGACCGCCGCGCACCGTCGCCGAGCAGCCTCGCGGTCAGCGCTCCCTGGCCGCGCGCGATCCACCGCACCGGCCAGCGCAGCAGCACGTAGAGGCACAGACCCCAGCCCGCCGCGTGCACCGCCCAGACGCCGGCCATGGTCGGGCCGCCCCACGCCTGGTGGTAGTCCGTGTCCAGGTACCAGACCGGGTAGCCGAAGTTCCGAACCGAGTTGAACAGCGCGTACCCCACCAGGACGAACGCCGCCGCGTCCAGCGGCAACCCGAACAGCACCCGGCCCAGCACCCGGCCACCGGTCCAGCCCGAGCCGCCGGACACCCGCCCCTGCCACCGGGCGGCCCGCCGGGGCTGCCCGGCCAGCACCAGTGCCGCCCCCGCCACCCCGGTCGGCAGCGCCAGGAAGGCGCCTGCGGCGGTGACGGCATGACGGCGGATCGCGGACATTCTCGGGCTCCTCACCCTCGTGCGGCTGATGGCCCCACACTCCCGTGCCACCGCCCGCCCGGTCGTCACACCGCGGAGCCGGATCCGCCGTCATACCCCGGTACTACGGCTTCCGCTTCCGCCCGTCCGTCAGCGCCCGCAACTCGGGAGGGCGGCCGGCCGAACGCGCGGCCGCAGCCACGCAGTCGCCCTGATCCGCTCGGACATCCCGTCCGCTCGGACATCCCGTCCGCTCGGACCGACTCCGCGTCTGCCGACCCGTCAGTTCGCCCCACCCCTGGGGTTTTCCCCACCCGTGACGCGGGGGCGGCCACCATCGCCCGACCACCCCGTGCCCGGCCAGGCTGGACCCCGACGAGAACACCGGCACGGGGGAGGACCGCGATGAGCACCGGACGCCACGGACCACTGCGCACCGCACGCCACGGACCACTGCGCACCGCACCGACGACACCGCTGATCACCGTGCTCCTGGCAGCCCTGGCCGTCCTGCTCCCCGGGGCCGGACGGGCCGCCGCCGAGCCCGGTCCGGCCGAGCCGGTCGGCACCGTGGTCGAGTTCACCGGCGCCGGCGGCACCGTCCTGCACGGCCTGGTGCTGGCACCGCCCACGGCGGCGGCCGGCACCCGCGGCCCCGGACTGGTCATGATCCCCGGAGCGGGCCCGGGCCCGCTCGGCGACCTGCGGCCCGCCGCCGAGGCCTACGCCCGGCGCGGCATCACCACCCTGGTCTTCGACAAGCGCACCGACGGCTACTCGATGACCCACCGCGACTACGGGCAGCTCGCCGACGACGCCCTCGCCGCCCTCCGGCTGCTGCGCTCCCGGCCGGAGGTCGAACCCGACCGGGTCGGCCTGTGGGGCCTCTCCGAGGGCGCCTGGGTGGTCTCGCTCGCCGCCACCCGCTCCGACGACGTGGCGTACCTGGTCACCGTCGGCGCGGCCGGGCTCACCCCGGGCCGCCAGCAGTCCTGGGCGTACGACGGCTACCTGCGCCACGACGGCATCTCCGGCTCACTGCGCACCGCCCTGCCGGACACCTCGATCCGCGTGCTCGGCGCCGCCGGGATCTTCCCCGAGGCCGACTACGACCCGGTACCGGTCTGGGAGCGGGTCCACCAGCCCGTCCTCGCCGAATGGGGCACCCTCGACCGCGAGGCCGCCCCCGAGGAGAGCGCCACGATCATCCGGCAGGCCCTCGACCGCGCCGGCAACACCCACTACACGCTGCGGACGGTCCCCGACGTCCGGCACAACCTGCACGTCACCCACGACGACGGGTACGACCGGCCCGACCGGCTGCCGCCGGACTACGCCGACGCCGAGGCCGCCTGGGTCCGGGGGCTCGCCACCGCGCTCCCCACCGCCTCCGCCGACCCGCCCCCGCACCAGACCACCCACAGCCACGCGCTCGCCCCGGTGCGCTGGTACGAGTCCGCCTGGTCCGAGGCCGTCGCCACCCTGCTCTGTCTGACCGGCTTCGCGGGCTACGCACTGACCGGCGCCGTCCGCCGGATCCGCCGCCGCCCGCGCTCCACCGCCCTGCCCCGCGCCGCCCGCTGGGCGGCCGTCACCGGCACCGCCGGGCTGGTGGGCGGGCTCGGCTACCTGCTCTTCCTGATGGTCACGGCCGCGATGTACCCCGGCCCGGTGCTGCTCGGCCGACCGGTGGTCTGGCTGGCGGTGCAGCTGCTCGCCCTGACCGCCGTCGGCTCGGCCGCCGTCGCCGCCGGCACCGCCCTGCGGCGACGGACCGCCCTCGCCACCGCCCCCGTCCTCGACCGGGCCCGGCTCGGCGCGCTGCTGCTCGCCGCCGCGGTGTTCGTCCCCTGGGCCCTGTCCTGGGGACTCCTGCTGCCATGATTCCTGCTGCCATGACTCCTCCCGCGGTCCCCCGCCCCGCAGCGGTCGGTCAGCCCGTCGCCACGACGCACGACGGCGGCGCCCCGCCCGTCGCCCCGCCGCCCGCCGGCCCGGCGGCGTCCGCCGCCGCGCGGACGAACGCCAGCACCCGGGCCGTCGAGTTGCCCTCCCGCCAGATCGGGCCGCGTTCGATCGGGGGCGCGTCGTGGATCGGCACGTAGGCGACGTCCGGGCGGGGGTAGTAGCGGCGGGAGTGCTCGCCGACCGGCAGGACGCCGCGACCCATCGCGACCAGGCTGAGCATCTCGGAGAACGTCCTGCCGGACGGTCCCCTGGGCACCGGCCGGCCGGCCGGCCGGGGTGTGGTCGGGGGTGCGGTCCCGCTTGAAGGTCACCGAGGTGACCTCCGGGTACTGCACCACCGGGTGGTCGGCCAGCACCTCGATCGACACCGACCGCTCCGCGGCCAGCGGATGCCCCGCGGCCACCGCCAGCACCCGCTGCTCGGTCAGCAGCACCGGACCGCGGGCCATGCCGTCGAACGGGTAGGAGGCGATCAGCACGTCGATCGAGCCGTCCACCAGGCTCGCCCGGGAGTTGGAAAGCTGGACCTCCCGAACGTCGACCCGGCAGTCGGGGTGCCGCTCGCCGAACAGCGCGACCGCCCTGAGCAGCACCGGCGCCGTCCACTCCCCGAGGAAGGCCACCCGCAGCTCCCCGGTGACCCCCCGGCTGGCGTCCTCCGCCCGGCGCAGGGCCGCCGCCATCGCCTCCACCACCGGCGTCAGGTCGTCAGCCAACTGCCGTCCCACGGGGGTGAGTCGGACCGATCGACTGGTGCGCTCGAAGAGCGGGCCGCCGATCCGGCGCTCCAGCTTCTTCACCACCTGGCTCACCCGCCCGGTGGTCAGGTGCAGGCGTTCGGCGGTCCGGCCGAAGTGCAGTTCCTCCACGAGCGCGAGGAAGACCTCGACCTCCAGCCGCTCCAGCATCCGCCCCACCCCTCGATCGTTGAATCCTGCTCAACGATCGTACGTCCATCGTGCGTTGATGACGCATCCGCTCCGGAGGATCGTAGAACCCGTCACCGACCGCGTGGAACGGCCCGCGGCGACTCCACCACCACGCACGGAGCACCCCATGACCAGCGCCGCCGCCGCAACCCCCGCCGCCACCGCGACCGGCACCACCGAGCGCCGGATCACCGCCGGCCTCTTCATCTCCCTCGACGGCGTCGTCGAAGCCCCCGAGACCTGGCACTTCCCCTACCTGAACGAGGAGATGGGCGCCGTCGTCGGCGGCCTCGCCGCCGCGGCCGACACCCTGCTGCTCGGCCGGCGCACCTACGAGACCTTCGCCGCCACCTGGCCCCACCAGACCGGCGACATGGCCGACGCCCTCAACGCCGTCCGCAAGCTGGTCGTGTCCACCACGCTCACCGAGCCCGAGTGGAACAACTCCACCGTCCTCGACGGCGACCTCGTCGCCGAACTGACCGAACTCAAGCGGCAGCCGGGCCGCGACATCAGCGTCACCGGCAGCATCATGCTCACCCGGTCCCTGCTGCGCGCCGGCCTGATCGACGACCTCCACCTGCTCGTCCACCCGGTCGTCCTGGGCTCCGGCATCCGCCTCTTCACCGAGCAGGACCGCATCCCGCTGCGGCTCGCCCACTCGGCCACCTTCCGCACCGGCGTGGTCCACCTGCACTACCAGCAGGCCTGATCTCCCACCCGCCCCTCCCCCTCGCACACCAAAGGACACCCACCATGCGCGTCGTAGCCTTCGACCACCTCGTCCTCAACGTCTCGGACGTCGAGCGCTCCCTGGCCTTCTACTCCGGCCTGCTGGGCCTGGAGCCGGTCCGCGTCGACGAATGGCGCGCCGGCAAGGTGTCCTTCCCCTCCGTCCGCGTCACGCCCGAGACCATCATCGACCTGACCGACCGCCCCCGGCAGGAGTCCAACGTCGACCACATCTGCCTCACCGTCGAACCCCTCGACTGGCAGGAGGTCATCGACGCCGGCACCTTCACCGTCCTCGAAGGCCCCGTCCCCCGCTACGGTGCCCGCGGCACCGCCACCTCGGTCTACGTCCAGGACCCCGACGGCAACACCGTCGAACTCCGCTGGTACCCGCAGGACGCCGCCCACTGAGCCCGGGTGCCGCCCCGGCCCCACGGGGGTGGATCGGGGCGGCACCCGTCCGTCCGTCGGACGGACGGACAGAAGCGAGGACCTCGACGTCGCGCCTCGCCGCGGATCCGGCCGGGCGTGACGACGAACGCCGGTCAGCCGAGCAGGAGTTCCGCCGCGGGGGTGTGGTTCCCGGTCACGGAAGCGCCGGCCATCGCCGAGGCGGCCGTCGCCGGGTCGGTGCCGGGCGGCACCACCAGCAGGAGGAAGTGGTCCTGGAGGCCCCGGGTGACGCTGATCGTGGCGTCGCTGCCGGTGAACCAGTTGATCCTGATCGTCAGGCCGTTCGCGTCGACGGACCGGGGCACACCGTCCCAGGCCGAGGTGTCGAGGCCGACCCGCTGGATGCGCCCGAAGTGCGCGCCGAGCGCGGTGATCAGGTCCGGCAGTTCGGCGAGAACCCGGTTCGAGCGGGGCCACCAGGCGCCGTCGAAGACGCCCTCCCGCGACATCGTCGGCTCCAGCTCCAGGCGCGGCAGCAGCGGGGCACCGGCCACCGTCCACGGTCCGGCGGAGGAGGGAATGGGAAGGGGGATCGGCATCATGCGAAGCCGCCCGTCCGGTCCACGAGGGACCCGTCATGACCCAGGGCGACGTCGACGCTGACGCCGGTGTGCGGAACGTCCTCGGTTGCTACCCACGGTACTCCGCGGCAGGTCTCCCCGGGCCGGGCACCACAGGAGTCGGCCCGGGCACCACCGGAGTAGGGTCGTAGGCATCCAGGGCATCCCGCATTCCGGTCCCCGTTCCGGCTTCGTTCTGGGTGAAGGACAGCCCGGCAGCCCCCCGGCGGGCAGTCGGAGACGGGAACGGTGAGCACGGTGACCACCTACTCCCCGCAGCAGGCACGGCCCCGCCACGGCCTCACGGTCGCCGACGCCATGGACCCCTGCGACTACCAGATAGCCGACGACAACACCGTCGGCCAGGCCAACGACGTCCTCCGCGGCGCCGACATCGAGTTCCTGCTCGTCCGCGACCACGACGGCCGGTGCGAGGGGCTGGTCACCCGCACCGGACTCCACCCGTTCCTGGCCCGCTCCTCGGACAGCGAGCTGACCGCGATCGGTTCCACCTCGCACCAGCGCGGCCCGTTCGCCTGGCCGACCATGGGCCTGGCCCTGGCCGCGATCGCGATGCAGATCAAGCACCTGGCGGTCTGGCCCGTCGTCGACGAGGACGGCTACATCCTCGGTGTGCTCACCGCGGACCGCGCCACCGGCCTGCTCGCCGCCGAGCCCGTGTGACCCGCGACCGCCCCGCCGCCCCCGCTCCGGGAAGCCCGTCCGGCTCCCGGAGCAGGTCGGCGATGCGCGGCGAAGACGACACCTCGGGCCCCAGCAGGCGGGTGGCGAAACCGCGGAACGCCGCCCCGGGAGGCGAAGGCTCTCGGGGCGGCGCCACGGTCGGGTGCGTCAGTCCGCCAGCGGCAGGTAGACGCGGTTGCCGTGCTCCGCGAACTCGGCCGACTTCTCGGCCATGCCGGCGAGTGCCTCGGCGTCGTAGCCGGAGGCCACGGCCGTCGCGCCGTCGCCGTGTTCGTCGCGGATCTTCTGGGAGATCTTCATCGAGCAGAACTTCGGGCCGCACATGGAGCAGAAGTGGGCCGTCTTGGCGGGTTCGGCGGGGAGGGTCTCGTCGTGGAAGTCGCGGGCGGTCTCCGGGTCGAGGGCCAGGTTGAACTGGTCCTCCCAGCGGAACTCGAAGCGGGCGTCGGAGAGGGCGTCGTCCCACGCCTGGGCGCCGGGGTGGCCCTTGGCGAGGTCGGCGGCGTGGGCGGCGATCTTGTAGGTGATCACGCCGGTCTTGACGTCGTCGCGGTTGGGCAGGCCCAGGTGCTCCTTGGGCGTGACGTAGCAGAGCATCGCGGTGCCCCACCAGGCGATCATCGCGGCGCCGATGCCCGAGGTGATGTGGTCGTAGCCGGGGGCGACGTCGGTGGTCAGCGGGCCGAGGGTGTAGAACGGCGCCTCGTCGCAGATCTCCTTCTGGAGATCCATGTTCTCCTTGATCTTGTGCATCGGGACGTGGCCCGGGCCCTCGATCATCACCTGGACGTCGCGTTCGCGGGCGATCCGGCCGAGCTCGCCGAGGGTCTGCAGCTCGGCGAACTGCGCCTCGTCGTTGGCGTCGGCGATCGAGCCGGGGCGCAGGCCGTCACCGAGCGAGAAGGTGACGTCGTAGGAGGCGAGGATGTCGCAGAGTTCCTCGAAGTTGGTGTAGAGGAAGTTCTCCTGGTGGTGCGCCAGGCACCAGGCCGCCATGATCGACCCGCCGCGCGAGACGATGCCGGTCTTGCGGCGGGCGGTGAGCGGGACGTAGCGCAGCAGCACGCCGGCGTGGACGGTCATGTAGTCGACGCCCTGCTCGCACTGCTCGACGATGGTGTCCCGGTAGACCTCCCAGCTCAGCTCCTCGGCCTTGCCGTCGACCTTCTCCAGCGCCTGGTAGAGCGGCACGGTGCCGATCGGCACGGGGGAGTTGCGCAGGATCCACTCGCGGGTGGTGTGGATGTTGCGGCCGGTGGAGAGGTCCATGACGGTGTCGGCACCCCAGCGGGTGGCCCAGGTCATCTTCTCCACCTCCTCCTCGATCGAGGAGGTGACGGCCGAGTTGCCGATGTTGGCGTTGATCTTCACCAGGAAGTTGGTGCCGATGACGGCCGGCTCCACCTCCGGGTGGTTCACGTTCACCGGGATGACGGCCCGTCCGCGGGCCACCTCGGCGCGCACGAACTCGGGCTCCAGGCCCTCGCGCAGCGCCACGAACTCCATCTCCGGCGTCACCACGCCCCGCTTGGCGTAGGCGAGTTGGGTGACGGCCGTACCGCCGCGACCGCGCAGCGGGCGGCGCGGACGGCCGGGGAAGACGGCGTCCAGGTTGCGCAGGTTCCCGCCGCGCGGCGCGGTGTGCTTGATGCCGTCGTCCTCGGGGCGCGGCTCGCGGCCGTCGTACTCCTCGACGTCGCCGCGCTGGCGGATCCAGGGGTCGCGCAGCGCGGGCAGGCCACGCCGCACGTCGGGCTCGTACGCCGGGTCGGTGTACGGGCCGGAGGTGTCGTACAGCGGGACGGACCTGCCGTTGGTGAGCCGCACCTCGCGGTACGGGACCCGCAGGTCGGGGCGGGATCCCTCGCGGTAGGCCTTGCTCCAGGCCGGCGTCGGGTAGCCGGTGCGCTCGCTGCTGGGGGCGCTCCGGGCAGACTGCGGCTGTGCGTCGAACGTGGTCATCTGACCTCTACTCCCTACGCCGGCATTACCCGGTCCAGGTTCCTGCGGTCGACGCAGCCGTCGGTCCGTCCGTCGACGTCCCGGTCAGCGCCCTCTCAGCCCGGTGCTCCGAGCTCCCGCGTCGCAGGCGGTGTTGCCTGCACATGACGCCCAACACGGTAGCGAGCCGATTGCCGCAGGTCCAGAGCGGGTCCACGGCCCGGTCACCGCACGGTCATCGCGCGGTCACCGGCGCGGTCGTCGGCCGGGAACGGCCGAGGCCCGGCTCCCCGTGACGGGGACCGGGCCTCAGGGCGGCGATCGGGGAGGGCGTCAGCTCTTGGCGGCCTTCTTCACCAGGATCACCACGGCGGCCGCGATTCCGACGACCACGAGCAGCTTGAGCACGATGCTCAGCAGGGCACCGACCACGCCGAAGACGAAGGCGACGACGTTCCAGGCCAGCACCAGGACCAGCACCGGGATGACGATGTTGCGCACCCACGAGGGCAGCGACTTCCAGAGCTCAGCCATGTCCGTACCTCTTCTCCCCTCGGGTCGGCCGCCGTCCGGTGCCGCATCCCGCTTGCTTTCGATACTTCGATCGTACGGGGGCCCGAGTGCCGGAACGAGGGCCAACGGCCCGGAGAGAACCCCGAGATCACCCCGACCCCGACCCCCGGGAACACCCCCTGCGGGTCTACGGGGCGACCCCCTGGGAGACCCCCGCCGAACGGCCGGGGGAACGGCTGCGCCGCAGGTCAGACGGGCCAGCGCTCACCGCGCCAGGCGGCGTCCCAGAACATCCACTCGTAGCGCGAGGTGGTCACGAAGTGCTCGACCACCTTGCGGCGCTCGACCGGGGAGAGCTCCTCGCCCAGCCGGTCGGTGAGCGCCAGCACCCGGCGGACCACGGACTGGAACGCCTCGTCGCCGTAGGTCGCGATCCACTTGGCGTAGAGCGGGTCGGGGGAGCCCTGGGCGAGCAGCGCCCCGCCGACCCGGGCGTAGATCCAGTAGCAGGGCAGCACCGCGCCGACCGCCTCGGCGAAGGAGCCGCCGTAGACGGTGGCCAGCAGGTAGCTGGTGTAGGCCCGGGTGGTGGGCAGCACCGGTTCGGCGGCGGCCTGCTCGGCGGTGCCGCCGAAGGCGGTCAGGAACTCGGCGTGCATGCCCTGCTCAGCGGCCAGCGCGCCGACCGCGTCGTCGGCGAAGGCCCGGACGTCCTCCTCGCCGGGTGCCTTGGCGGCGCAGACGGCGAGGGCGCGGGCGTAGTCGCGCAGGTAGTGCGAGTCCTGGACGACGAAGTGGCGGAAGGCCTCGCGCGGCAGGGTGCCGTCGGTGAGGCCGGCGAGGAAGGGGTGGGCGAGGATCTCGGCGTAGACCGGCTCGATGGCCGCCCAGAGTTCTTCGGTGAGGCTGCGGGTCATGCGGACGACCCTAAGCGAGCGGCTCAGTCCTCCGGCGGCGAGAACACCACCAGCACCCGCAGTTCCTCGGTGACGTGGTGGAACCGGTGCGGGGTGCCGGCCGGGACGTACACCACCGTGCCGCGCCCGACCGTCGCGGTCTCGGCGCCGACCGTCAACTCGGCCCGGCCGCTGATCACCTGGTAGATCTCGTCCTGCTCGTGCGCGGTCTGCGGGTCGGTGTCACCGGGGGAGAGCGCGTAGAGCCCGGCGGACATCCGCGGTTCGCGCAGGAACCTCAGGTACGCGCCGTCGTTGGCCGCCCGCTCGGCGTCCAGTTCGTCCAGCCGGAACAGCTTCACCGTCGCCGTCCTCCCCTCGTCGTCCACCTCCGGGACCAGGGGCATTCAACACCAACCCGCCGTGTGGTGGTTCCGCCGGGACGGTGTTGCCTGCCACTCTTGGGCGGCATGAAGGGTTTCGTCATCAAGACACTGATCAACGCGGCCGCCATCTGGGTCGCCGCCTGGATCGTCAGCGGCATACAACTCGCCCAGGGCACGGCGGACTGGCAGCACAAGGCACTCACGGTGCTCGGCGTCGCGGTCGTCTTCGGCCTCGTCAACTGGCTGATCAAGCCGGTGGTCAAGCTGTTCTCGTTCCCGCTGTTCATCCTCACGCTGGGCCTGATCACCTTCGTGATCAACGCCCTGATGCTGATGCTGACCTCGTGGGCGTCGGGGAAGCTGGAACTGGACTTCCACGTGACCGGCTTCGGGGCCGCGCTGATCGGCTCGCTGATCATCAGCCTGGTGGCCTGGGGCCTGCACCTGGCCCTGGACGACGACTGACCGCGTCGTGCACACCCGGGCGAAGGGGCCCGCACCCGGTGGACCACCCGGGTGCGGGCC
>NZ_JBHWCL010000066.1:0-47333 GCF_042735125.1 Kitasatospora sp. NPDC059599
CCGCCGTTTTCGTCACGGTTCGCGGACCCGGCCGCTCCGGACCCCCGCAGACCGTGGCGGGGTCCTCCTCGTCCCGGCGGGAATGGTGCGGCAGGATGTCCGGCATGACGTCGAGCGATCGTGACGAAACCGCCGGGCCGACAGGGCCCGGCGCCGCCGCAGGGCCCACCCCGGCAGCCGGCGCCACGGCCGCCCCGCCGGTCAACACCGTGGTCGTCCCGGCCGACGAGGACCCGGTGGCGGCGGCCGGCAGCGAGGTGTTCGGCGGGCCTCCCGGGCGCAGGGCGTTGCTCGGCGTCTCCTGGTGGATCCCGGCGCGCTTCCTGGCGCTCGCGGTGATCGTGGTCTCGGTGCTCGGCATGGTGCAGAAGCTGCCCTGCTACGAGCAGGCCTGGTTCCAGCCGGGCTCGCCGCAGTACATCCACGCCTGCTACAGCGACATCCCGCACCTGTTCTCCGGACGCGGCTTCGCGTCCGGGCTGCACCCGTACGTGGACCGCATCCCGGGCTCGTCGGGGGACCTGCAGTACCTGGAGTACCCGGTGCTGACCGGCCTGTTCATGCAGGTCGCGGCCTGGCTGACGCCCGGCGGGGGCAACCAGCAGAACCAGGAGCAGTGGTTCTGGGCGGTCAACGCGGGGCTGCTGATGGCCTGCGCGGTGGTCGCGGTGGTGGCGCTCACCCGCACCCACCGACGCCGCCCCTGGGACGCGCTGATGTTCGCGCTCGCGCCCGTCCTGCTGCTCAACGGCACGGTCAACTGGGACCTGCTCGCGGTCGCGCTGGCCGCCGTGGCGGTGGCCTGGTGGTCCCGCTCCCGGCCGGGCTGGGCCGGCGTCTTCATCGGGCTGGCCACCGCCGCCAAGCTCTACCCCCTGCTGCTGCTCGGCCCGCTGCTGGTGCTCTGCTGGCGGGCCGGCAAGTGGCGCGAGTTCCGGGTGGCGCTGGGCGGCGCGGTGGGCGCCTGGCTGGTGGTCAACCTGCCGATCATGCTCGCCAACTGGCAGGGCTGGTCGACCTTCTACGTGTTCAGCAAGCACCGCGGCGAGGACTACGGCTCGTTCTGGCTGATCCTGATGCAGACCCGCGGCGTGGGGCTGGCCGACCTCGACCTCTACATCGGGGTGCTGATGGTGCTGGGCTGCCTGGCCATAGCGTGGCTCGGGCTCTCCGCGCCGCGCCGCCCGCGCCTGGTGCAGCTGGCCTTCCTGGTGGTCGCGCTGTTCGTGCTGGTCAACAAGGTGTACTCGCCGCAGTACGCGCTCTGGCTGCTGCCGCTCGTGGTGCTGGCCCGGCCGCGCTGGCGGGACTTCCTGGTCTGGCAGGCCTGCGAGGTGCTCTACACCCTGGGCATCTGGTCCCACCTGGGCTTCGTCACCGGGCCCAAGCAGCACGGGATCGGCGAGGCCTGGTACCACTTCGCGATCGGGCTGCACCTGATCGGCACGCTCTACCTGGTCGCCCTGGTCGTGCGCGACGTCCTGCACCCGGACCGCGACCCGGTCCGCTGGGACGGCAGCGACGACCCCTCCGGCGGGGTGCTCGACCACGCCCCGGACGTGTTCGTGCTGGGCACCGCCCGGCGGCTGCGCGAGGAGGAGACCTACGCCGCGTACGCGCCGGCCGGCTCCGAGCAGTGGCTGGGAGAGCCGGAACTGCTGGAGCCGGCCGACAAGCCGTGACCCGTCACGTCCGACGGGTCCTGCGGTCCGCCACGAGGACCTGGGCCTAGCGGTCCACCACGCGGTCGAAGTGCGTGGTGGTGTGGCGGACCTGGAGACCGAGCTCCTCGCCGATCGCCGGGGGCTCGGTCTCGCCGTCCAGGAAGAGCAGCGAGACCTGCATGTGCGGCGGCTCGGCGAACCAGAGCTGCTTGCCGGCCCAGTGGAACGGCGACTTGGTCTTGTTGACGGTCGCCAGCCCGGCCCGGGCGATGCCCTTGGCCCGCGAGGCCATGCTCTGCACGTACTTGGGCGCCTCCAGGCCGATGCCGTGCGCGGTGCCGCCGGCGACCACCAGGATGTGGCCGTCGGCCGGCGCCGGGTGCTGGCGGTAGCCGTAGCGGTCGCCCTTCTTCAGCGGGGTGACGTCCAGGACGGTGGCGCGGACCTCCAGCGCGGCGTGGTCGCCCAGCCAGAGCCGGGTGCCGATCCGGGCCCGGAAGACCGTCCCCGGGTAGCGCTGGGCCAGCTGCTCCATGCCGGCCGCGCCGAGGTGGCTGACGAACACGGTGTGCACCGGGATGCCGGCCGCGCGGGCGGTGTCCACCCAGTACGCGACCTCCTCGACCGGGCTGGAGCCGTCCGGCCGGTCCATCGGCAGGTGCAGCGCCAGGCCCTCGAAGCTGACGCCGTCCAGCTCGGCGGCGACGGTGCTCAGGTCGGCGGCGCTCACGCCGTGGCGGCGCATGGTGGTCATGCACTCCAGCACCACCCGGGTGCCGTGCAGCGTCCGCAGCGCGGCCACGCTCGCCACCGTGCGGATCACCCGGGCGTGCGGCAGCGGCAGGACCTCCTCGCCGACCCGGTAGGGGGTGAGCACCAGCAGCTCGCCGCCGTACCACTCGGCGACGTCGGCGGCCTCGTACGCGGTACCGACGGCGAGCACACCGGTGCCCAGCAGCGTCGCCTCCTCGGCCAGCCGGTGGTTGCCCAGGCCGTAGCCGTTCCCCTTGGCGACCGGCACCAGGCCGGGGAACTCGGCGAGGACGGAGCGCTGGTGGGTGCGCCAGCGTTCGGTGTCGAGGTAGAGCGACAGCGTCATCGGGTCAGCCTCCTCAGCGGCGGGACATGTAGAGGTCGAGGGCCTTGTGCAGCAGCTTGTTGAGCGGGAAGTCCCACTCGCCGAGGTACTCGGCCGCCTGGCCGCCGGTGCCGACCTTGAACTGGATCAGACCGAACAGGTGGTCGTTCTCGTCCAGGGTGTCACTGATGCCGCGCAGGTCGTACACCCCGCCGCCGAGGGCGTAGGAGTCGCGCATCATCCGCCACTGGATGGCGTTGGACGGCTTGACCTCGCGCTTGTGGTTGGCCGAGGCGCCGTAGGAGTACCAGACGTGCTCGCCGACCACGAGCATCGTGGTGGCGGCCAGCGGCTCGCCGTCGTGGTAGGCGATGTAGAGCCGCATGCGGTTCTGGTCCTCGGCGGTGAGGGCCTTCCACATCCGCTGGAAGTAGGACAGCGGGCGCGGGGTGAAGCGGTCGCGCTCGGCGGTCACCAGGTAGAGCTGGTGGAAGATCGGCAGCTCGTCGTAGCCGCCCTGGTACACCTCGACGCCGCTCTTCTCGGCCTTCTTGATGTTGCGGCGCCACAGCTGGTTGAAGTTCTTGTGGATGTCGTCCAGCGAGCGGTTGGCCAGCGGCACCTGGAAGACGTAGCGGGGCTGGACGTCGCCGAAGCCGGCGCCGCCGTCCTCGCCCTGCAGCCAGCCGGCCTTGCGCAGCCGGTCGGCCACCTCGAAGGCGCGCGGCTCGTACCAGTCGGCCTCGACGTCGCGCAGCCGCTTGGCCTGCTTGGCGGCGATGGCCTCCTTGATGGTGGGGGCGTTCCAGCGGCGGATGACCACCGGCGGGCCCATCTTCACCGAGAACGCGCCCTGCGACTTCAGGTGCGCCAGCATCGGGGAGAGCCAGCGGTCGAGGTCGCGGTCGAACCAGTCGATGACCGGGCCCTCGGGCAGGTAGGCCAGGTAGCGCTTGAGCTTGGGCAGCTGGCGGTAGAGCACCAGGCCGGCGCCGACGAGCTGGTTGGCGTCGTCGAACCAGCCGATCGACTCGGACCGCCACTCCGCCTTCACGTCGCCCCACGACGGCACCTGCATGTGGCTGGCCGAGGCGCGGCTCCTGATGAAGGCGAGGTGCTCCTCGCGGGTGATCGTCCTCAGGCGCAGGCTCATTGCTCGGTGCTCCTCGTCGGTCGGGCTGCGGTGGGCCCCAGGTTCTCGGGCTGACCTTATCGTCCGGGGTCCGGGCGCCCGTCGCGGCGGGCACGACGGCGCCCCCGTCGCGGTACCTGTCTCCTTGCAGATACGCGACGGGGGCGCCGAGGGTTCCTGGGGGCCGGAGCGGGCCCGGGCGGATCAGCCCCAGAGGCCGCCGCGGGCGATGCCGAGGTAGAAGCCGACCGCGGAGGCGCCGAGCGAGACCATCAGGACGAAGCGCTCGGCGGTGGTGACCGAGACGAACACGCCCCAGAACCCCGTGACGACGCCGGCCAGGCCGGTCCACGAGGTCAGCAGGTGGAGGTCGTAGAAGAACGAGGTGGTGAAGGCGATCACGCCCAGGACGGCGGTGAGCGCCACCAGGGTGTTCTCGCGGGGGTGCGGATGGCCGTCGGTGTTCAGCGTGAGCGCGGGCATGCGGTGGACGGACTGGGCCATTGGTCCCACCTCCAGGCGTGGAGACGAACGGGCAGGAATCCCGTTCCGTCCAGATTGCGGCGCTTGGGCCGCTCTCACAACCCCTATGCGTTTTGTTCGGCCGTACGGGTGCGGGTAGGCTGTGCCGTCTGCACTGGTGTAGTTGTGCCCCCTTGCGCCCTCTTCCGGGCGACGCCCCTGCGGGCGGGCGGGGCCGACTGTCGGACCCGGCCGCTACGGTGGGCCGGAGTCGTCACCGCACCGGTGCCGACGCTACGCACAACCCTCCTGCCACGGAGAGACCGTGGCCGCTGAGTCCAAAGGAGGTGGGTTACCCATGCGTCACTACGAGGTGATGGTCATCCTCGACCCCTCGGTCGAGGAGCGCGCTGTCTCCCCCCTGATCGAGAACTTCCTCACGGTCGTCCGCAACGCGGGCGGCAAGGTGGAGAAGGTCGACACCTGGGGTCGTCGCCGTCTGGCTTACGAGATCAACAAGCAGTCCGAGGGCATCTACTCGGTCATCGACCTGAAGGCCACGCCTGAGGTCGTCAAGGAGCTCGACCGCCAGATGGGCCTGAGCGAGTCGGTTCTGCGGACCAAGGTCCTGCGCCCGGACACCCACTGAGCCACCTCTGAGGCCTTCGGGTCTCGGGTAGCTCGCGACCGCTGTTTCACGTGAAACAGCGGTGAACGGACATCTTCCCGAGAGGTCATCACCACCATGGCAGGCGAGACCGTCATCACCCTCGTCGGCAATCTCGTCGACGACCCCGAGCTGCGCTTCACCCCGTCGGGTGCGGCGGTCGCGAAGTTCCGCATCGCGTCCACCCCCCGCACCTTCGACCGTCAGACGAACGAGTGGAAGGACGGCGAGAGCCTCTTCCTCACGTGCAACGTCTGGCGGCAGCCGGCGGAGAACGTGGCCGAGTCGCTGCAGCGCGGCATGCGCGTCATCGTGCAGGGCCGACTGCGCCAGCGGTCTTACGAGACCAAGGAAGGCGAGAAGCGGACGGTCTTCGAGGTCGAGGTCGACGAGGTCGGCCCGAGCCTGCGCTCGGCGACCGCCAAGGTCACCCGGGCCAACCGGTCCGGTGGTCCCGGCGGCCCCGGTGGCGGCTTCGGCGGCCAGCAGGGCGGCGGCCAGCAGGGCGGCGGCAACTGGGGTGGCGGCGGCGGCCAGCAGGGCGGCAGCTGGGGTGGAAACTCCGGCGGCCAGTCCGGCCCCTCCGAGGACCCCTGGGCCTCCAGCGCCCCGTCCGGTGGAAACCAGGGCGGCGGCTGGGGTGCCCCGTCCGGTGGTGGTGGCGGCGGCTACTCGGAAGAGCCCCCGTTCTAAGAGCTGACAGATTTCGTGCGGCCCGGCCGTCGGCGTCCCCGGACGCCCGCCGGGCCGTGAACCCCAAATGGAGCACACAATGGCGAAGCCGCCTGCTCGCAAGCCGAAGAAGAAGGTTTGCGTCTTCTGCAAGGACAAGGTCAACTACGTTGACTACAAGGACACGAACCTGCTGCGGAAGTACATCTCCGACCGCGGCAAGATCCGTGCCCGCCGGGTCACCGGCAACTGCACCCAGCACCAGCGTGACGTCGCCACGGCCGTGAAGAACAGCCGTGAGATGGCGCTGCTGCCCTACACCAGCACCGCGCGCTAAGAGAGGGTGACCGAGTAATGAAGATCATCCTCACGCACGAGGTGCCGGGTCTCGGCTCCGCCGGCGAGGTCGTCGAGGTCAAGGACGGCTACGCCCGCAACTACCTGGTCCCGCGTGGCTACGCCATCCGCTGGACCAAGGGCGGTCAGAAGGACGTCGACGCCATCCGTCGCGCCCGCAAGATCCACGAGATCCAGACCCTCGACGCCGCCAACGACGTCAAGGGCAAGCTGGAGGGCGTCCAGGTCAAGCTGGCCGTTCGCTCCGGCGAGGCCGGCCGTCTGTTCGGCTCGGTGACCCAGGCCGACGTCGTCGAGGCCATCAAGGCCGCCGGCGGCCCGTCGGTCGACAAGCGCGCCGTCGCGATCGCCTCGCCGATCAAGACCGTGGGCACCCACAAGGTCTCGGTCAAGCTGCACTCCGATGTCCAGGCCAACCTGGACATCGCGGTCGTCGCTGCCTGAGTTCCGTAGCAGTGGCCCGAGGGCCGGGCTCCTCCGGGAGCCCGGCCCTCGGTCGTTCCCGGACGGCTACCCGCGCACCGCTCCGGTGACCAGCCAGGCGCCGCCGCGGGCGCGCCGGACCAGGAAGCCGGCGCGGACCAGCATGAACAGGTTCATCGCCCACCAGAGCCCGGCCAGCCCGGCGCCGGTGGCCGGCACCGCGAAGGCCACCGGGGCGAACACCGCCAGGGTCGCCAGCGCCGCCCGGGCCAGGTACGGACCGTCCCCGGCCCCCATCAGCACCCCGTCCAGCACGAAGACCAGGCCGGAGACCGGCTGGCTGAGCGCGAGCAGCAGCAGGGCGGTGTCCAGCTGCGCCCGGACGGCCGGATCGGGCGTGAACAGCGGCACGTACAGCGGCCGGGCGGCCACCACCAGCAGTCCGAGCAGGACCCCCGCGCCGATGCCCCACTCGACCATCCGCCGGGTGGCGGCCCTGGCCCCGGGGACGTCCGAGGCGCCCAGGTAGCGGCCGATGATGGCCTGGCCGGCGATCGCGATGGCGTCCAGGGCGAAGGCCAGGAAGCTGAACAGCGTCATGGTGATCTGGTGCGCGGCGACCCGGTCGTCGCCCAGCCGCGCGGCCACCGCGGTGGCGATCATCAGCACCGCGCGCAGGCTGATCGTCCGCACCAGCAGCGGGCCGCCCGCCCTGGCACTCGCCCGGATGCCCGCCGCGTCCGGCCGCAGTGAGGCCCGCTCCCGGCGGGCCCCGCGGACCACCACGACCAGGTAGACGGCGGCCATCCCGGTCTGCGCGGCCACCGTGCCCCAGGCCGAGCCGGCCACCCCGAGCCCGGCCCCGTACACCAGCCCGGCGTTCAGGCCGATGTTGGCGGCGAAGCCCGCCACGGCCACCAGCAGGGGAGTGCGGGTGTCCTGGAGACCGCGCAGCACGCCGGTCGCCGCCAGCACCATGAGCATCGCCGGGATGCCCAGGGAGCTGATCCGCAGGTACGTCACCGCGTGGGGCGCGGCGGTCGGGGAGGCGCCCAGGACGTCGGCCACCCAGGGGGCCGTCAGCAGGGTCAGCAGGACCACCGGGACGGCCAGGCCGAGGGCGAGCCAGATGCCGTCGACGCCCTGCTGGACGGCGCCCCGGCGGTCCCCGGCGCCGATCCGGCGGGCGACCGCCGCGGTGGTGGCGTAGGCGAGGAAGACGAACACGCCGGTCGCGGTGGTGAGCGCCGCGGAGGCGACGCCGACCCCGGCCAGCTGGGCGGTGCCGAGGTGGCCGACGATCGCCGAGTCGGCCAGCAGGAAGAGCGGTTCGGCGACCAGCGCACCGAAGGCCGGGACGGCCAGGGCGAGGATCTCCCGGTCGTGCCGACGCCCGGCCGGGGCGGGGGCCGGGGCCCGGGAGGTGTCGTGGGGCGGCGAGGCGGTCATGCGCTCCAGGCTACTCATCCACAGGTAATAGGTACAGATGGCCTATGACCATTACTCGAAATCTTGAGCGGCGCCGTTCGTCCGCTCGGTGCCCACAGCCGTTCGGAGGTGTGTGAAGAATTTCTCATGCACAGGCCCGGTACGGGGTAATCCCAGGTCAGCAGGTTGACGGTGGATCGATCGTCCGGTTATCCACAGGGACGTCCACAGGGGTGTCCACAGCTTTGCGGCAGTTCTCCACAGGCAGGGGCCGTTCATCCACACCCCCTGTGGATAACCGCCTTGGCGCGAGGGCGTCCGGCGCCTTAGCGTGGGCCCCTCCGACCGACACTCCCACCGCCCCCGGCGTCCGATTTGTCGGAGCCGTGGCGTAGAAAGAGGAGCGGATCCGCTCCACCCAGCCACCGGCAAGGCCCGCTCCAACTCGCACCACTCGCTGATCGGGGAACACGCGTGACCGGCCCCCAGTACGACGACCACGACGCCCCGCCGCCGGAAGAGGACTGGCAGACCGCCGAGGACCCCTTCCCGGCCGGCACCTTCGACGACGCGCCCTTCCCGGAGGGCCCCGGGGACCGGCTCCCGGTCTCCCGCGGCCGCGGCGGCCAGGGGGGCCAGGGCAGCCAGGGCGGTGGCCGCGACGGCTTCCAGAAGGGCGGCGGCTTCCAGGGCGGCAAAGGCGGCCGGAACGGCTCCGGGCGCGAAGGCGGCCAGCGGGACGGCGGCTGGCAGCGCCGGGGCGAGGGCGACGGCGAAGGCGGCTCGGACGGCTTCGAGCGCGTCCCCCCGCAGGACCTCGCGGCCGAGCAGTCCGTCCTCGGCGGCATGCTGCTCTCCAAGGACGCCATCGCCGACGTGGTCGAGGTGCTCAAGCCCGCCGACTACTACCGGCCCGCGCACGAGATGGTCCACGGCGCGATCCTCGACCTCTACGCCCGCGGCGAGCCGGCCGACCCGATCACCGTGGCCGGCGAGCTGACCAAGCGCGGTGAGCTCCAGCGGGTCGGCGGCGCCTCGTACCTGCACACCCTGGTCAACTCCGTCCCGACCGCGGCCAACGCCGAGTACTACGCCCAGATCGTCCACGAGCGCGCGGTGCTGCGCCGCCTGGTCGAGGCGGGCACCCGGATCGCCGGCATGGGCTACGCGTCCGAGGGCGACGTGGACGAGATCGTCAACGCCGCCCAGGCGGAGATCTACGCCGTCACCGAGCAGCGCACCAACGAGGACTACGCGCCGCTCGCGGACATCATGGAGGGCGCCCTCGACGAGATCGAGGCGATCGGATCCCGGCAGGGCCAGATGTCCGGCGTGCCGACCGGCTTCGCCGACTTCGACCAGCTCACCAACGGTCTGCACCCCGGCCAGATGATCGTCATCGCGGCCCGCCCCGCCATGGGAAAGTCCACCCTCGCACTGGACTTCGCCCGGGCCTGCTCGATCCAGCACAAGCTGCCGAGCGTGATCTTCTCGCTCGAAATGGGGCGCAACGAGATCGCCATGCGCCTGCTCTCCGCCGAGGCCCGGGTCGCGCTGCACCACATGCGCTCCGGGAACATGACGGACGACGACTGGACCCGGGTCGCCCGGCGGATGCCCGACGTCAGCGAGGCGCCGCTGTTCATCGACGACTCGCCGAACCTGTCGATGATGGAGATCCGCGCCAAGTGCCGCCGGCTCAAGCAGCGCAACGACATCAAGCTGGTCGTCATCGACTACCTCCAGCTGATGCAGTCCGGCGGCTCCCGCCGGGCCGAGAACCGCCAGCAGGAGGTCTCGGACATGTCCCGTAACCTCAAGCTGCTGGCCAAGGAGCTGGAAGTCCCGGTCATCGCGCTGTCCCAGCTGAACCGTGGCCCCGAGCAGCGCACCGACAAGCGGCCGATGGTCTCGGACCTGCGCGAGTCGGGCTCGATCGAGCAGGACGCCGACATGGTCATCCTGCTGCACCGCGAGGACGCCTACGAGAAGGAGTCGCCGCGCGCGGGCGAGGCCGACCTGATCGTCGCCAAGCACCGAAACGGTCCGACCGCGACCATCACGGTGGCCTTCCAGGGCCACTACTCGCGCTTCGTCGACATGACCCGGGACTGACCGCGCACGACCGATGCGGGCCCGGAGCGGCCCCGGCCGGGGGCGAGCTCACCCGGATGGGCTAATCTCCGGCGGATGAAAACCAAGGGATCGCCGGCTCGATGGGGAGTGCGGAGGGGGCGGCAGGGCGACCGGGCCGCCGCGCCGGGAAGCCGGCTCGGCTGGCTGGACGCACTGCGCGGGATCGCCGCACTGGCCGTGACGGCCCACCACTTCGAGGTCCTGAAGCTGATCCCGGGCGGCGCCACCGTCTCGGCCCACTTCGACCTCGGCTTCTACGGCGTCATCGCGTTCTTCATCGTCAGCGGGTACATCATCCCGGCCTCGCTGGAACGGCGCGGTGACGTCCGGGCCTTCTGGATCGGCCGGGTCTTCCGGATCTACCCGGCGCTGATCGTGACCATGGTCTTCGCCGAACTGGTCCTGCCGCACGACTACCAGGTCCTCACCTTCGACGGCTACCACCACGACCTGCTCTGGCTGGCGGGCAACGGCCTGATGCTGACGGACGTGCTGGGCGTGGTGAACGGCCTCGGCATCATGTGGACGCTGACGTACGAGATGCTCTTCTACTTCTTCGTCAGCAGCCTCTTCACCTTCGCCTGGCACCGGCGCAGCGCGCCGATCGCGGTCGGGGCCGGGGCGGTCGCACTGGTGCTGGGCGTCCTGCTGCCCTCGTGGAGCCTGCAGACCAGCGCCGAGGCGATCAGGAACCTCGTGGTCGCCGCCGTGGTCGTCGTGGTCACGGGCGTGTTCTGCATGGTCAGCGGGAACGCGTCCCTGGCCCGGACCGGCGGTCTGCTGCTGGGCGGTCTCGGCCTGCTGCTGGCGTTCACCAACGGCCGGACGACCGCGTACGAGACCTTCACCATCTTCGCGACGATGTTCGCGGGCACGGTGATCTACCGGGCGCAGAACGGGCAGATCGAGCGGATCGAGGCCTGGCTGTCGGTCGGCTTCGTGGTGGTGGCGGGCGCCCTCGTGGGGCCGATGTACAACCGGGGCGCGATGGCGAACGCGACCTCGACCTTCACCTGGTCGGCGTGGACCTACGCCTACCTGGGGGCGTGGGCGTCGTTCGGCTTCTTCTTCCTGCTGCGCAGCCGGCGGATGCCCCGTCCGCTGGTGTGGCTGGGGGCGGTGAGCTACTCGGTCTACCTGCTGCACTGGGCGGTCAAGAAGTTCCTGCTGTGGCGGCTCGGCTGGGACAGCATCAACTACCCGGACAAGCTGGCCGCGATGCCGTTCGTGGAGCGGTGGTCGTGGGTGGCGGGCTACGTCGCGGTGCTGCTGGCCGTCTGCTGGGCGGTGTACCGGCTGGTGGAGCTGCCGTTCCAGAACCTGGGCCGCCGGCTGACCACGGCGGCGAACCGGCGGTGGCCGTCGCAGTCCCTGGAGCGGCCGGCGCCGGCGGCCGTGGTGGCCGTCGTCCCGGCGCAGTCCCAGGGGCCCGTGCCGGAGCCGGTGCTGGTGGCCGCGGGTTCGGCGGTGGGGCCGGACACGGCCCCGGGCGGGGACCCGGGCGGTCAGGGGAAGCAGGCCGAGTGAGCCCGGGCCGGGCGGCGGGAGTGTTCCCGCCGCCCGGCCCGCGGTCCGTGGCGCGTCAGGGGGTCAGATGGTCACCGTGGCGCGGAAGAGGGTGCCGGTGCCGGACAGGCGGGTCGGTTCGCCGGTCGCGGGCAGGAAGGCGGACTCCCCGCGGGCGAGGTCCAGGACGGTGCCGTCGGCGGCGGTCAGCCGCACGCCGCCCTCGGTGCAGAGCAGGATCTGCGGGGTGCGGCCGTCGATCGCGCGCTCGACGCCGTCCAGCGCGAAGCGGGAGAGCCGGAACTCGTCGATCGGGACGGGGTAGAGCTCCTCGCCCGGGGTCGCCCCGACCGGGACGGGGGTCAGCACCGCGGGGGCGCCGGCCTCGAAGACCACGACCTTCAGCAGTTCGGGCACGTCGATGTGCTTCGGGGTGAGGCCGGCCCGCAGCACGTTGTCGGAGTTGGCCTGCAGCTCGACGCAGACGCCGGACAGGTAGGCGTGCGGCACCCCGGCGCCCAGGTAGAGCGCCTCGCCGGCCCGCAGCCGGACGTGGTTGAGCAGCATGCCGGCGATCACGCCGCGGTCGTCCGGGAAGTCCCTGGCGATCCGGGCGTACGGGGCGTAGTACCAGTCCGGGTCGCCGCTGTCCTGCTCCGCCAGCACCTCGGCGGTCTCCCGGACGGTCTTGGTGGCGGTGTCCTCGTCCATCGTGAGGATGGCGGCCAGCGTGCCGCGCAGCGCCTCGGACTCGTCCTCGACGCACAGCAGGTCGATCAGCGGGTCCAGTCCGGGCACCCCGAGCCGGGCCATCAGCTCGACGGTCTCGATCGGCGGGCGGAAGCCGCACAGGCCCTCGAACCCGCCCAGCGCGCAGACCATCTCGGGCTTGTGGTTGGCGTCGCGGTAGCTGCGCCGGGGGGCGTCCAGCGGGATGCCGAGGGCGTTCTCGGCGGCGAAGCCGGCGCGGGCCTGGTCGAGCGTGGGGTGGGCCTGGATCGACAGCGGGGTGCCCGCGGCGAGGACCTTGAAG
Organism: Kitasatospora sp. NPDC059599; assembly: GCF_042735125.1. Classification (NCBI taxonomy): domain Bacteria; kingdom Bacillati; phylum Actinomycetota; class Actinomycetes; order Kitasatosporales; family Streptomycetaceae; genus Kitasatospora; species Kitasatospora sp. NPDC059599. Next base: position 12,559 of record NZ_JBHWCL010000066.1, read on the forward strand.
AGGAACGGCAGGGTCGGACCGAACCTGGCCACGCTCGCGGCGCCCAGTTCGGCCCCGGGGTCGGCCGCGATCAGCTCGTCCAGCCGGCGCGGGCCGTCCCCGCGGTCGGCGCGGGACGGGTCGCCGGGGTGGGCGCCCATCCACAGCTCGGCCTGCGGCTCACCGCTCGGCTGCTGCCCGAGCAGCTCGGGCAGGGCCGTGAGCGACCCCCAGGCGTACGGGCGGATGGTGTTGACGAGCCTGTCCATGCGCGCGGTCCTACTCCTTCGCTGTCTGGGCGGGTGTGCCGGATCGCCGGGGGCGGGCCCGGCGGTGCGGGCGGTCCGGGCACGGGCAAGGGCATCGACCCTAGCCGACCGGTGTCACCCACGGGGAAACGGCGGGGGTCCGGTGGGAGTGCCATGGACGGACCGGTGGGTCCCGGGCGCGGTAGTAGGATGCCAGGACGCAGTAGTCTCCGCCCTGCGCGCAGTTCTCCACCGTGGTCATCCCGTCGGAGGGGCTGCCGGTGCAGCCGCGTTCCAGAGTGCGGGCGACGGTGTTCCGAGATTCCCCGCCATCGGCCGAGAGGTTTGTACGTGACCGTGAACCAGCAGAGTTTTGCTGATCTCGGCAGGGTCCTGGTGATCATCCCGACCTACAACGAGGCGGAGAACGTCGAGCGGATCGTCGGCCGGGTCCGTGCCGCGGTGCCCGAGGCGCACGTGCTGGTCGCCGACGACAACAGCCCCGACGGCACCGGCGAGCTGGCCGACAAGCTGGCCGTCGAGGACCCGAACGTGCACGTCATGCACCGCAAGGGCAAGGAGGGCCTGGGCGCCGCCTACCTCGCGGGCTTCCGCTGGGGCATCGACAACGGCTACGACGTCCTGGTCGAGATGGACGCGGACGGCTCGCACCAGCCCGAGGAGCTGGACCGGCTGCTGGGCGCGCTGCGCGGCGCCGACCTGGTGCTGGGCTCCCGCTGGGTGCCGGGCGGCCGGGTCGTGAACTGGCCGAAGTCGCGGCTGCTGCTCTCGCGCGGCGGCTCGACCTACTCCCGGCTGATGCTGGGCGTGCCGATCAAGGACGTCACCGGCGGCTACCGGGCGTTCCGCAAGGAGACCCTGCTGGGCCTGGGCATGGACGAGGTCGCCTCGGCCGGGTACTGCTTCCAGGTCGACCTGGCCTGGCGCACGGTGAAGGCCGGGTTCAAGGTCGCCGAGGTGCCGATCACCTTCATCGAGCGCGAGCTGGGTGCGTCCAAGATGAGCCGCACCATCGTGGTCGAGGCGCTGTGGCGGGTGACCTCCTGGGGTCTGTCCGACCGGCTGGCCCGGCTGCGCGGCGCGAAGAAGCGCTGACGACGGAGGACACGCGTGGGTGAAGGGCCCGTCCGCTGGTGACAGCGGGCGGGCCCTTCCGTGTGTCCGGGTGGGGAGCGGGCGCCCCGGCGGGGTCAGCAGCCGCCGCCCCTGAGGGCGCTCTCCGGCAGGTAGCGGTCGGCCCAGACGGCCAGTTCGTGGAGCGCGGGCTTGAGCGCGACGCCGCCCTCGGTGAGGCGGTAGCTGACCCGCAGCGGGGGGCCGGCGTCGACCTCGCGGACCACCAGTCCGGCCTCGGCCAGCTCGGTCAGCCGGTCGGAGAGCATCCGCTCGCTGATGCCCGGGACGGCGCGGCGCAGCTCGGAGAAGTAGGCCTGGCCGCCGTTGTTGAGCACGCCCAGCAGCATGCCCGTCCAGCGCTTGCCGAGCAGGGTGAAGACCCGGCCGAGGGCCAGGTCGACGTTCTGGCAGGACGCGCCGCGGGCGCCGTTGCCGCCCGGGTCGAGGGCGCTCGGGACTCCGTCGGTCACTACCTCGTGCTGGGCCATGGATCCAGCGTACTCGACAGGTCACTAGTGACTGCAGAAAAGTAAGCTGCTACCGTACTTTCAGTTGCAGCGAAATCGGCAGCTACTTATTCTCTGGAGGTCCCGCCATGCCCACGCTCCTGCACATCGACTCCTCCGCGGTCACCGACGGCTCCGTCTCCCGCGAGGTCACGGCCGCCTTCCGGGCCGCCTGGCAGGCGGAGCACCCCGGGGGCACGGTGATCCACCGGGACCTCGCCGCCGAGCCGCTCCCGCACCTGGACGTGCACGGCATCACCGCCGGATTCGCGCCCGCCGCGGTCCACAGCACCGAGCAGGCCGCCTCCTTCGCGCTGCGCGACGAACTGATGGCCGAGCTGGAGCGGGCCGACGCCGTGCTGATCGGCAGCCCGATGTACAACTTCACGATCCCGTCGACCCTCAAGGCCTGGCTGGACCAGGTGATCCTGATGGGCCGCACCGCCGGTGAGACGCCCTCCGCCAAGGGCACCCCGGTCACCGTCGTCGCCACCCGCGGCGGCTCCTACGCGCCCGGCGCCCCGCGCGAGCCCTTCGAGTTCGTCACCACCTACCTGGAGAAGGTGCTGACCGGGATGCTCGGCCTGGAGGTCGACTTCATCGTCCCGGAGTTCACCCTGGCCCCGGCCGTCCCGGCGATGGCGGACTTCATCCCGAACGCCGCCGAGTCCAAGGCCCGGGCCCTGGAGCAGGCCGCCCGCCGGGGCAAGGAGCTCGCCGCCCGCGTCGCGGCGTGACGTGAGGCGGAAGGCGGGCCCGCCGGGCGCGCCTTCCGCGCAATCGGGCGGCGGTGCTCCCATGCTGTAGGGCGCAGCACATCCGACCGCCCACCCGAGGGAGCAGCCCGTGACGTCGTCCCCGCCCGACGAGAGCGCCGGCGCGGAGCGTGCGGACGCCCCACCCGCGGCGCCGCTGGAGGCCGCCGTCTTCACCGGCCCCGAGTCGGCCTTCTTCGCCACCTCCACGCTGATCCTCGGTGAGCGGACCGCGATCCTGGTGGACGCCCAGCTCACCCGCAGCGCCGGGCGCGAACTGGCCGAGTGGGTCGCGGGCAAGGGCCGCCGGCTGCTCGCCATCGTGGTCACCCACCAGCACCCGGACCACTACTTCGGCGCCGAGGAGGTGCTCAAGCTCTTCCCCGAGGCGCAGCTGCTGGCCGCACCGGCGGTGGTCGAGGGCATCCGGCGCACCGCCGCCGCCAAGGTCGCCCAGTGGAAGCCGGTGTACGGCGACGACATCCCGGACCACCCGCTGGTCCCCGCCCCGCTGCTGCCGCAGCCGCTCATGCTGGACCGCCAGGTCATCCCCGTCCTGCTGCTCGGCCAGGGCGACTGCGGGGACTCCACGGTCGTCCACGTGCCGAGCATCCGGACCGTGATCGCCGGGGACTTCGTCTACAACGGCACCCACGTCTGGACCGCCGACACCACCCCGGCCCAGCGCACCACCTGGGGACACAACCTGCGCAGGATCGCCGACCTCGGCGCGGACCGGGTGATCGCCGGGCACCGGGCCCCCGACCAGGGCGACGACGCGGCCCGGGTGCTCGCCTTCACCGGCGGGTACCTGCAGGACTTCGACCGGCTGCTGGCCCGGCACCCGCACGACCCCGAAGCCCTGGTCACCGCGGTGAACCAGCGGTACGGGGAGCTGACCCTGCCGGTCATCCTGGACCTCGGCGCCGCGGCCAACACCGCCCGGTCGGCCGCGGAGGACGGGATCATCGACGCGGAGATCGTCGAGGACGACCCGGACGAGTAGGGTCCGCCGCGACCGGGCGGATACTGGCCGCATGACGCCGTACGACGTGATCGTTCCGGCCGGCGGGGCCGCGCGGCGCCTCGGCGGGGCCGACAAGCCCGGGCTGACGGTGGGGGAGACCACCCTGCTCGACCGGGTGCTCGCCGCCTGCACGGAGGCCCGCACCACCATCGTGGTCGGCCCGGCCCGGCCGACCGCGCGCACCGGCGTCCGCTGGACCAGGGAACAGCCGCCCGGCGGCGGTCCGGTCGCCGCCGTCGCGGCCGGACTCGACCTGGTCACCGCGGACACCGTGCTGCTGCTCGCCGCCGACCTGCCCTTCCTGGACCGGCGGACCGTGCACCGGCTCGTCGCCGCCCTGGACGGCGCCGGGCCCGCGGTGGCCGCCGCCGTGCTGGTCGACGCGGGCGGCCGGGACCAGCCGCTCGCCGCCGCGTACTGCACCGCCCCGCTGCGCGCCGCGCTGGCCGCCCTCGGCGACCCGGAGGGTCAGCCGCTGCGCCGCCTGGTCGGCGAACTGGCGCAGCTGCGGGTCGCCGACACCGACGGCGTCGCCTACGACTGCGACACCTGGGAGGACCTGGAGCAGGCCAGGGAACGCGACCGGAACTGAACCTCACGGCACCGGACACCGCGCCGTGAGGGAAACGACGCGCCCCGCACACGGGGCGAACACCTCGGGGAAACCGCCGATCAGGCAGCATGGGCGCATGGAGCGCACGCTGGATGACTGGATCGCCGAGGTCAAGGCCGACCTGGGCATCGACCTGGACGTGGACGTCCGAGGTCTGCTCGACACGGCCCGGGTGGTCGCGCACGGAGTGGCCCGGCCCGCCGCGCCGCTGACCGCCTTCCTGATCGGCTACGCGGCCGCCCGGCAGGGCGGCGGGCCGGAGGCCGTCGCCGAGGCCGCCCGGCGGACCGAGGTGCTCGCCGAGGGGTGGATCGCCGCCGACCGCCCGGGCGAGCAGTGAGCACGGTCGGGCAGAACACCGTGACCGCGCCGTCCACCGGCCCCGCGCCGGCCGCCGCCCCCGCCGGGTCGAGCTGGTCCCGGGCCCGGGAGACCGCGCGCCGGGCCGGGCTGCGCCCGCTGCCCGGGGTCGCGCTGCCGCTGGCCGAGGGGCTCGGCCGCACCCTCGCCGAGCCGCTCGGCGCGCTGACCGACCTGCCCGCCTTCGACACCTCCGCGATGGACGGCTGGGCGGTCGCCGGGCCCGGCCCGTGGCGGGTCGCCGGCCGGGTGCTGGCCGGGGCGGCCGACCCGGCGCCGCTGGCCGACGGCTCCGCCGTGGAGATCGCCACCGGCGCCCGGCTGCCGGTCGGCGCCACCGCCGTGCTGCGCCGGGAGCACGGACGGACGGACGGCGCGCTGCTGCGCGACTGCGGCCCCGGGCAGCTGACCACCGGCCAGGACGTCCGTCCGCGCGGCCAGGAGTGCCGCCGGGGCGAGGAGTTGCTGCCGGAGGGCACCGAGATCGGGCCCGCCGTGCTCGGGCTGGCCGCCGCCTGCGGCCACGACCGGCTGCTGGTCCGCCGCCGTCCGGTCGTCCAACTGCTCGTCCTCGGTGACGAGTTGCTGGACTCCGGGATCCCCGGTCCGGGCCTGGTCCGGGACGCGCTCGGGCCGCTGCTGCCGCCCTGGCTGCGGGCCGCCGGTGCCGAGGTCGCCGAAGTGCGGTACGTGCGCGACGACTTCCTACTGCTGCGGGACGCGCTGCGGCACTCCACCGCCGACATCGTGGTCACCACCGGCGGGACGGCCGCCGGGCCCGTCGACTTCCTGCACCGGGCGCTCGCCGAGTCCGGCGCCCGGCTGCTCGTGGACGGCGTCGCCGTCCGGCCCGGACACCCCATGCTGCTGGCCGAACTCCCCGGCGGGCGCCACCTGGTCGGCCTGCCGGGCAACCCGCTGGCCGCCGTCGCCGGGATGGTCACGCTCGCCCTGCCGCTGCTGCACGCCCGCGGGGGACGGACCGTCGGTGCCCCCGCCCTCGCACCCGTCGCGGCCGCGCTGCCCGGGCACCCGGCGGACACCCGGCTGCAGCCCGTCCGGCGCACGGCCGAGGGCGTCGTCCCGCTCGCCTTCGACGGGCCCGCGATGCTGCGCGGACTCGCCCGGGCCGAGGCGCTGGCCGTGGTCCCGCCCGGCGGGGCGGCGGCGGGGGAGACGGTCGAGCTGCTGGAGGTGCCGTGAACGGGCGGAGCGGGGCGGCCGCATGAGCCGCTTCCGACGTGTCCGGGCGCCGGGGACGGAACCGTGGGCGGACGCCGGGATCGTGCTGCCCGCCCGCCGGGCCGCACCCGCCGGGCGGCAGGTCGGCTCGCGGCTGCTGCTGGCGCTCGCCGTGCTGATCGCCACCACGCTGATCGTCTACGTCGACCGGGCGGGCTACAACGACAACGCCGGGGGCGGGGTCAGCTTCCTCGACGCGGCGTACTACGCCACCGTGACGCTCTCCACCACCGGGTACGGCGACATCACCCCGTACAGCGACAGCGCCCGGCTCACCAACATCTTCGTGGTCACCCCGCTGCGCGTGCTGTTCCTGATCATCCTGGTCGGCACCACGCTGGAGGTGCTCACCGAACGCACCCGCCTGCAATGGCGGTTGAACCGCTGGAGGTCCACGGTGCACGAGCACACCGTCGTCATCGGGTACGGGACGAAGGGCCGCAGCGCGGTCGACACCCTGCTCGGGCAAGGGGTGAAGAAGGAGGAGATCGTCGTCGTCGACCCGCAGCGCAAGGTGATCGACCAGGCCGCGCAGCACGGCCTGGTCGGGGTGGTCGGCGACGCCACCCGCACCGACACGCTGGTGCGGGCCGGCCTGGCCTCGGCGGCCCGGGTGGTGATCGCCCCGGAGCGGGACGACACCGCGGTCCTGATCGCGCTGACGGCACGGCAGTTGAACAAGGGCGCCACCGTGGTCGCCGCCGTGCGGGAGGACGAGAACGCCCCGCTGCTGCGGCAGAGCGGCGCCGACGTCGTGGTCACCAGCTCCAGTTCGGCCGGGCGGCTGCTCGGGCTGTCGATGCTCAGCCCGCACGCCGGGGCGGTGATGGAGGACCTGCTGACGTACGGCAACGGGCTGGACGTGATGGAACGCCCGGTCACCCGGGCCGAGGCCGGGCACGGCCCGCGCGAGTGCGAGGACCTCGTGGTCGCGGTGGTCCGCGGCCGGCGGGTGCTCAACTACAACGCGCCGGAGGCGGCCGTGCTGCAGCTCACCGACCGGGTGATCGTCATCAGGTCGTCCGGCTGACACGACGTCGGCCGCACGGTGCGGTCCCTGCCCCGCCGACCGGCCTGACGCGCAGTAGGTTCGGGACATGCATGCGATGACGATTCCCGTACCCGGCGGCCCCGAGGCACTGGTCTGGGCCGAGGTGCCCGATCCGGTGCCCGCCGAGGGCGAGGTCCTGGTGGAGGTGACGGCCACCGCCGTCAACCGTGCCGACCTGCTCCAGCGGCAGGGCTTCTACAACCCGCCGCCCGGCGCCTCGCCCTACCCGGGGCTGGAGTGCGCCGGGCGGATCGTCGCGCTCGGGTCCGGGGTGGCCGGCTGGGCGGTCGGCGACGAGGTGTGCGCGCTGCTGTCCGGCGGCGGCTACGCGCAGCGGGTCGCGGTGCCGAGCGGGCAGCTGCTGCCGATGCCCGCGGGGCTCACCCCCGAGCAGGCCGCGGCGCTGCCCGAGGTCGCCTGCACGGTGTGGTCCAACGTCTTCCTCACCGCGCACCTGCGGCCCGGCGAGACGGTGCTGCTGCACGGCGGCGCGAGCGGCATCGGGACCATGGCGATCCAGCTGGCCAAGGCGGTCGGCGCGCGGGTCGCGGTCACTGCGGGCAGCGCCGGGAAGCTGGCCCGGTGCACCGAGCTGGGCGCGGACATCGTGATCGACTACCGGCAGCAGGACTTCGTCGAGGTGCTCCGGGAGGCCACCGGCGGGGCCGGGGCGGACGTCATCCTGGACATCATGGGCGCCAAGTACCTGCAGCGGAACGTGGAGGCGCTGGCGGTCAACGGGCGGCTGGTGATCATCGGGCTGCAGGGCGGGGTGAAGGGCGAACTCGACCTCAACGCGCTGCTGCGCAAGCGGGCGGCGGTGATCGCCACCAACCTGCGCGGGCGGCCGCTGGGGGAGAAGGCGGCGATCGTGGCGGCGGTGCGGGAGCACGTGTGGCCGCTGGTCGAGTCCGGGGTGGTGAAGCCGGTGGTGGACCGGGTGCTGCCGCTGACCGACGCGGGCGAGGGGCACCGGGTGCTGGAGGCCGGGGAGCAGGTCGGGAAGGTCGTGCTGCGGGCCTGAGGGCCATGGGGCTGCGGGCCTGCGGGCGGGACCCGCGGGCTGTGTCCGAAATGCCCGGACTGTCGGGCCGTGCGACGCTGGTCCGGAGCTGTCCCGCCGCCGACCCCGCCCCCGGGCGGGGCCGGCCGTCGGAAGGACTCCGACCGTGGCCGCATCCCCGCACGCCCGCCTCGGGCCGCTGCCCGTAGCGCCGCACCACCGTCGCACCCGTCGCCGCCCGGGCTCGGGCCGCGCCCAGCGACTGCTGGCGGCGGCCGTCCTGGGGCTCACGCTCCCGCTGGCCGCCGCGTCGGCGGCGGTGGCCATGCCGTCGCCCTCGGCGGGGATGTCCCCGTCCCCTTTCCCGTCCCCTTCTTTCGTTCCCTCTCCTTCGTCTTCCGCTTCTTCCTCCTCCGCTTCGACGCCGGGTGCCGGGTCGACCGCGGCGAGTGAGGAGCCGGACGACGAGGCGACGCCGGACGGCGAGGCGACGGCGGGCGACGCGGCCGCACCGGGCGGCGATGCGTCGGCGACGGCGTCCGTGCCCAGGCCGGCGGCAGCGCCGCCGCAGCACCCGGCGCCCCGTCCGCACCAGGTCGACGACTTCCCGCGGTCGCTCCGGCACCGCCCGGCGTCGCTGCCGGAACGCTCCGGCGCCACCGTGGAACAGGCGCCGGACCAGACGGCCGACCAGGCCCCCGGTCGAGCTCCCGACCAGGCCCCGGACCAGGCCCCCGACCAGGCCCCGGACCGGGCTCCCGAGCAGGCCCCGGACCAGGGCGCCGAGGCCGACCGGTCGGACGCCGACCCGGGCACCCCGGACCCGGCGGCCCCCGGCGACGCCGCGGCGCCGGACGCCGTCACGGCCGCCTCCGGGCAGGCCGTCGCGGCCGTCGGCATCCCCCTCGTCCTGCCCGCGCGCTGGCAGGACGCCTCCACCACCCAGCTCCCGCTGGGCGTCGGCCTGGGCCTGATCGGCTGCGGCCTGGGGCTGATCGGCCTGAGGCTGCGGAAGGACTGACCCGCGGAAGGACTGACCTGCGGAAGGACTGACCTGCGGGAGGACCGACCCGCGGGATGGCCGGCCCGCGGACGGGGAGCCGCCGCGGGCCGCGGCGCGCCGGAGGGGGTGGAGGTTCGGTGCGGGTTCCGTGGGCGTGGGCGGGGACGGGCGGTCGGTGCGCGGGCCGCGTGATCTGAGTACCCGTACGGATTCCCGCGCGGCGCGCGGAGGCGTACCTTCGTCACGGGTGGCGCAGGACGGCGGGACGAACGGGGGCTTCCGCCCGACCAACCCCAGTGAGAGAGAATGTTGTTCATGACGAATCCGATGAACGAGCGCTCGTCGCAGGAGCCCTACCAGGCGGCCGGCGGGCAGCCGCAGGACGGCCAGAAGGTGCTGATCGTCGGACCGGACGGGATGCCGGTGGGCCCGGGGTTCACCGCCCCGGTGGGGGACGACGACGGCGACGTGCCGCGTGAGCTCCCGGTGACCGAGATGGTCGAGCAGCCCGCCAAGGTCATGCGCATCGGCAGCATGATCAAGCAGCTGCTGGAGGAGGTCCGGGCGGCTCCCCTCGACGAGGCGAGCCGGGCCCGGCTGAAGGACATCCACGCGAGCTCGATCAAGGAGCTCGAACTCGGTCTGGCCCCGGAGCTGGTCGCCGAGCTGGAACGGCTGTCGCTGCCGTTCACCGAGGACAGCATCCCGACCGAGGCCGAGCTGCGGATCGCCCAGGCCCAGCTGGTCGGCTGGCTGGAGGGCCTGTTCCACGGCATCCAGACCGCGCTGTTCGCCCAGCAGATGGCGGCGCGGGCCCAGCTGGAGCAGATGCGCCGGGCGCTGCCGCCGGGCCTGCACGGAGGGGACCAGGACGAGGACGAGCCGGGCCACGGCCGCGGCATCCGCTCCGGTCCGTACCTGTAGCGGTACCCGCCGGTGCGGCCGGGCGGTCCGCCGGACCGGACGTACCACGACGATCCGTCCCGGGCCGTGCCGCCGGGATCCGGAGCCGCCCGCCCGGGCCCCGGAACGGCCCTGGGCCGATCACCGTCGGCGCGAGCCGATACCCTGACCCCTGTCGCAGGCCGGTCGAGCCGCCGCGACAGGGGTCCGCCGGGCCAGCGGGCCGGGCCCACCACGCACGGCCGAGACCGAACGTCACGGATGCGGCAGCACGCCCGCGCCGAGGGGGAGCAGAGGACCATGAGCGAGCACGGCAACGCGGCGGTCGAGGGCTTCTCCCTGGGCAACGGCCGCTATGTGCTGCAGCGGCTGCTGGGCGAGGGCGGCATGGCTTCCGTGCACCTCGCCTACGACAGCGTGCTGGACCGGCAGGTCGCGCTGAAGAGCATGCACAGCGAGCTGGGCCGGGACGACTCGTTCAAGGAGCGGTTCCGCCGCGAGGCCCAGGCGGTGGCCCGGCTGGAACACCCGAACATCGTCACGGTGTACGACAGCGGCGAGGACGTCGCCCCGGACGGCTCCAGCACGCCGTACATCGTCATGCAGCTGATCGACGGCCAGGGCCTGCGCGAGGCGATCAACGAGGCGATCGGCCAGTACGGCGCGATGCCGACCGAGGCGGCCCTGCGGGTCACCGTCGGCGTGCTGAACGCGCTGGAGGCCTCGCACGACATGGGCCTGGTGCACCGCGACATCAAGCCCGGCAACGTCATGTTCGACCGCAAGGGCAACGTCAAGGTCATGGACTTCGGCATCGCCCGGGCGCTGGAGTCCGGCGTGACGTCGATGACCCAGACCGGCATGGTGGTCGGCACCCCGCAGTACCTCTCGCCCGAGCAGGCGCTCGGCAAGCCGGTGGACGCCCGCTCCGACCTGTACTCGGTCGGCGTGATGCTCTTCGAGATGATCACCGGCCAGCTGGTCTTCGACGGCGACTCGGCGTTCTCGATCGCCTACAAGCACGTCCAGGAGGAGCCGCCGGCGCCCTCCACGCTCAACCGCTCGCTGCCCCCCGAGGTGGACGCCTTCGTCGCCCAGGCGCTGCGCAAGGACCCGGCGCACCGGTTCCAGAGCGCGGCGGCGATGCGGGACGAGGCGGAGCGGCTGATCGAGGCCGCCAAGGGCGGCGGCAGCGGGCACAAGCTGCAGGCCAGCACCCCGCTGGTGATCAACGAGGGCCCGCGTTCGGTGCACGCGGCCCCGCAGGCCCCGCAGGCCCCGCACACGCCGCAGCCGCAGTACCTCCAGCAGGGGCAGCAGCAGCAGTACCAGACCCCGCCGTCGGCCTACCAGACCCCGCGTCCGCAGGCCCCGCACACGCCGCACCCGCAGTACCTCCAGCAGGGGCAGCAGCAGTACCAGACCCCGCCGCCCGCCTTCCAGGCGCCGCGTCCGCAGGCCCCGCACACGCCGCACCCGCAGTACCTCCAGCAAGGGGGGCCGCAGCAGGCGCACACCCCGCCGCCGCAGCAGATGCCGCCGTACCAGCAGCCGAAGGCGCCCGGCGGCGGAGGCTGTTCGACGGTCGTGGTCGTGGTCGGGATCATCATCGGCGTGCTGGTGCTCGCGGGCATCATCATCGCGATCGTGGTCGACAACGCCGACAAGAAGACCGGCGGCAAGTTCAGCCACGCCGACCGCCCGGCGAACGTGCTGGTGGTCGACCTCCCGGCCGACCGGAATGGCCTGCTCTGACGGTTTCCGGCCGGTTCGGGCATGCCACGTGCGCTTCCCGGAGGCGGTAGCGTTCGGGGAATACGTAAGCGACAGGGCACCGCGATCCGAGCGAACGCCCGGGGCGAGGAGCGATGGCACAGACGCAGCAGCCGGACGACGACGCGGGTGCCCGAGCGGCCGGCCGGACCGGCGGGACGCCGAGGATCCCGGAGCCCGGCAGCGAGGCCGCGACCTCGGCGCTGCCGCCCGCCTTCGGCGCCGGAGGCCCGCACACCCCCGGTCGCGGCAGTGCCGCACCGCTGGGCACCGTCGGTGACGGCCGCTACCGGATGACCCACCGGCTGGGCCGCGGCGGCATGGCCGAGGTCTTCGCCGCCGAGGACGTGCGGCTGGGCCGCACCGTCGCCGTCAAGCTGCTGCGCGGCGAACTGGCTCAGGACGAGGTCGCCCGGCTGCGCTTCACCCGCGAGGCACACGCCGTCGCGGCGCTCAACCACCACTCCATCGTCTCGGTCTACGACACCGGCGAGGAGTACGTCGGGGACGAGTCCACGCCGTACATCGTGATGGAGCTGGTCGAGGGCCGGACCGTCCGCGAGCTGCTGGCGGACGAGGACGCGCCGCCGGTCGACCAGGCACTGATCATCATCGCCGGGGTGCTGGAGGCGCTCGCCTACAGCCACCGGCACGGCATCGTCCACCGCGACATCAAGCCCGCCAACGTGATCATCACGACCACCGGCGCGGTCAAGGTGATGGACTTCGGCATCGCCCGGGCGCTGACCGGGGGCGCCACCACGATGACCCAGACCGGCATGGTCATGGGCACCCCGCAGTACCTCTCGCCCGAGCAGGCGCTCGGCAAGCCGGTCGACCACCGCTCCGACCTGTACGCGGCCGGCTGCATGCTGTTCGAACTGCTCACGCTGCGTCCGCCGTTCACCGGCGACACCCCGCTCTCGGTGGTCTACCAGCACGTCCAGGACCCGCCGGTGCCGCCCTCGCAGGCCAACGGCCGGGTGCCGGTCGGCCTCGACGCGTTGGTGCTGCGCTCGCTCGCCAAGAACCCGGACGACCGCTTCCAGGACGCCGACGAGTTCCGCGCCCACCTGCAGCACGCGCTGCGCGAGATGCACGGCGCCGCCGGGGCCGGCTGGGTCGGCGCGGCCGGCGACACCGGTGCGACCCAGGTGCTCCGGCCGGACCAGGCGGCGGCCACCGCGGCCTTCGGTGTGGTCCACCCGGGCGACCAGACCTCCGCGCTGCCCTACCCGGGCGGGAACGGCCCGCACACCCCCGCCTCGTCCTACTCGGCGGCCGGCGGCGGGTACGGCGGTGGCGACGACGACGGCCACGACGACGGGTACCGCCGGCGGCGCGGGCCGTGGGCCTGGGTGGCCGGCGGTATCGCCGTGCTGGTCGCGGCCGGTGCCGGTATCGCGATCGCGCTCAACGGCGTCGGCAACGACGTCACCAGGGACCACGTGCTGCCCCCGACCCCCGCGCCGGTGGTCAGCACGCCCGAGCCCACCACGCCGGCCCAGAGCGGGCTGCCGAGCCCGCAGCCCTCGCTCTCCAACAGCAAGAAGCCGCAGCAGCCGACCGAGCCCGGCAACAACAACAGCGGCAACAACACCGGGAACAACGGCACCAACATGTCGCCGTCGCCGGGTTCGGGCAAGCACACCATGACGCCGTCGCCGACGACGACGCCCAGTCACACGTCGTCGATGTCGGCGTCGGCGAGCTCGACCGGCGGGCCGACCGGAGGGACGACGCCGACCTCGGGCGGCGGTGGCGGCACGCCCAGCAACCCGCCGCCGAAGCCGGACCCGAAGCCGACGGGGACGCAGACCCCCTGACCCGGTCAGTTGGCGAAGGCGTCCAGGACCTGCTCGTACTCCTGGCACCACCACGCCAGCTGCCCGGCCGAGCCGGGGTAGAGCGGGTCGGCCCGGTGGTCGGCCCGCTGGTAGCGCCACTGCAGCATCCAGAAGTCGTTCAGCCGCTCCCACCACACCCGGTGGGCGGCTGCGGCCAGGTGCTCGGCGGTGGCGGCGCCGGAGGCCCGGTAGGCCTGTGAGTAGCGCCGGACCCGGACCAGGTCCAGGACGCCGGACGCCCGGTCGTTGAAGAGCAGGGTGGCGGCCCGGACGGCCTCCTCGGCGCGCGGCTGCGGCCCGAGCTTGTCCCAGTCCAGGACGGCGCTCACCCGCCCGCCCGCCGGGCCGTCGTCGTACAGCAGGTTGAGGCCGTGGAAGTCGCCGTGGGTCCAGCCGGTGGGCGGGGCGGCCAGCGGGACCGGGCGGCGGTGGGCGTGCTCGGCGAGCAGTTCCAGCCGTTCCGTGAGCCGTTGCTCGACCAGCGCGTCCAGTTCCCCGTGCGGGCGGTGCGCACGGGCGCGGCCGCGCAGGTCGCGGGCGAGGTCGGCGCTGTCCGCGGGGTCGGCGCTGCGGTAGCCGGCGGGCGGATCCAGGGGGGCGCAGATGTCGTCGAGCGCGCCGTGCAGCCGGCCGAGCAGCGCGCCGAGCGCCTCGCACTGCGGGAGGTCGAGCTCGCTGCCGTGCCGGTGCCGGCCGTCCGTCCACGGGAACAGCGCGAACAGCCGCCCTCCCCAGCCGGCCACCGTGCCGGACCGTTCGGCGCAGGCCAGCGGGGGTGCGACGGGCAGTCCGAGGGTGTTCAGCGCGGCCATCGCGCGGTGGTGGGCGAGGATCTTCGGACGGCTGGCGGTGGCGGTGTCGACGTAGCACTTCAGGAAGTACGAACCGGCCTCGGTGGTGACCCGGTACCCCCGGTTCAGCAGGCCTTCGGCGACCGGTTCGGCGGTCGACAGGCGCCCCACCCGGTAACGGGCCAGGACCTCGGCGAGCGCGGTGTGCGGGACGGGCGGACTGAGGGTCCCCATCGGCGGTGCGGAGAGGTCGGGACGGGCCGGGGCGCAGGCGAGGGTCTGGCTGAAAGTCACAGCCAGAGGGTATGGCCCCTCAGCGGGGGTCCTTGACAAACCGTCAGGACTGTGCAGCCCTGGGTCAGTACTGGTGGTCGGCCTGGTGCCGCGCCACGAAGGCGGCCGCTTGGGTGCGTCGCTCCATGCCCATCTTGGCGAGCAGACTGGAGACGTAGTTCTTCACCGTTTTCTCGGCCAGGTGCAACTCGTTGCCGATCTGACGATTCGTCATCCCCTCGCCGATCAGGTCGAGGATCCGCCGCTCCTGCTTGGTGAGTTGGGACAGTCGCTCGTCCTCCTTCTCGCCGCCGTCGCGCAGTCGGGCGAGCACCCGGCTGGTGGCGACCGGGTCGAGCAGCGAGCGGCCGGCCGCGACGTCCCGGACCGCGGTGATCAGGTCGGTGCCGCGGATCGCCTTCAGGACGTAGCCGGAGGCGCCGGCCATGATCGAGTCGAACAGCGCCTCGTCGTCCGAGAACGAGGTCAGCATCAGGCACTTGATCTCCGGCAGCCTGGAGCGGACCTCGCGGCAGACCTCGACCCCGTTGCCGTCCGGCAGCCGGACGTCGAGCACCGCGACGTCGGGGTGCACCGCAGTGATCCGGGTGATCGCCTCGGCGGCCGTCCCGGCCTCGCCGACCACCTCGATGTCGTCCTCGACCGAGAGCAGGTCGTGCACGCCCCGCCGGACGACCTCGTGATCATCGAGCAGGAATACCCTGATTCGTCCGTTATCAGCCACGTCCAAAGCCTCCCATATCACCGTAGGAAAGACCTATCGCTCGCACCGGCGTAAAGACGTGATCCGGCCAGACCCATCCGAAACCGATACCGAGAACCCCCTTACGTACGGGCGTCCGCCCGGATAACGTGCGCTGGTGTCCTGAAGGCGCTCGGATTGAGAGCTGCGTCACGTCGCCCGTCACCCCCACCCTTCCGACGGCGGTCCGAGCGCGGCACCCTCGGGGTTGTAGGCCCTGAACAAGTAGGACGTCCTAGCGCAAGCGCGCCAGGGGCGGACGCTGGGTAACGTTCTCGTGAGGGACGCCGTCGGAACAGGATCACCACCTGCCCCGCAGTAGGTGCGCACACCCACGCGCGCCCCGCGAGGCGGTGACCGGACCGGTCACCGGCGACCCCGGGCGGCCGGACAGACCGAGGAGTGAACGTGACCGTCAAAAGCACGGCGAGGGCTCGCAAGAAGGCGGCCCCCGCTGTTCCTGACACCCTCCGCGCCACGGGTAAGGACGCCCAGCCGGAACTCGTCCAGCTGCTCACGCCGGAAGGCGAGCGTGTCGAGCACCCGGACTACCCCCTCACCACCACTCCCGAGGAGCTGCGCGCCCTCTACCGCGACCTGGTGCTGGTGCGCCGGTTCGACGGCGAGGCCACCGCACTGCAGCGCCAGGGCGAGCTGGGCCTGTGGGCCTCGCTGCTCGGCCAGGAGGCCGCCCAGGTCGGCTCCGGCCGTGCCATGCGCACCGGCGACTACGCCTTCCCCACCTACCGCGAGCACGGCGTGGCCTGGTGCCGCGACGTCGACCCGCTGAACCTGCTCGGCATGTTCCGCGGCGTGAACCACGGCGGCTGGGACCCGAACGAGAAGAACTTCCACCTGTACACCATCGTGATCGGCTCGCAGACGCTGCACGCCACCGGTTACGCGATGGGCATCACCAAGGACGGCGCCGACGACGCGGTCATCGCGTACTTCGGCGACGGCGCCTCCAGCCAGGGCGACGTCAACGAGGCCTTCACCTTCGCCTCGGTCTACAACGCGCCGGTCGTGTTCTTCTGCCAGAACAACCAGTGGGCGATCTCCGAGCCCACCACCACCCAGACCAAGATCCCGCTGTACCGCCGCGCCTCCGGCTTCGGCTTCCCCGGCGTCCGGGTCGACGGCAACGACGTGCTGGCCTGCCTCGCGGTCACCCGCTGGGCGCTCGACCACGCCCGCAACGGCAACGGCCCGGTGCTGATCGAGGCCTTCACCTACCGGATGGGTGCCCACACCACCTCCGACGACCCCACGCGCTACCGGCACGCCGAGGAGACCGAGGCCTGGAAGGCCAAGGACCCGATCACCCGGCTCCGGGCCCACCTGGAGAAGGAGGGCCTGGCCGACGAGGAGTTCTTCGCCGCCGTCGACGCCGAGAGCGAGAAGCTGGGGCTGCGGGTGCGCGAGGGCGTGCGCGGCATGCCGGACCCGGACCCGACCCTGATCTTCGACCACGTATACAGCGAGCCGCACGCACTGGTCGATGAGGAACGGGCCGAGTACGTCGAGTACGCGGCGTCCTTCGAGGCGGGGGAGAACCTCTGATGGCCGGTCAGCTGAGCATCGCGAAGGCGCTGAACGGGGCGCTGCGCAAGTCGCTGGAGAACGACCCGAAGACCCTCCTCATGGGCGAGGACATCGGCAAGCTCGGTGGCGTCTTCCGGATCACCGACGGCCTGCAGAAGGACTTCGGCGAGGACCGGGTGATCGACTCCCCGCTCGCCGAGTCCGGCATCGTCGGCACCGCGATCGGCCTGGCACTGCGCGGCTACCGCCCGGTGGTGGAGATCCAGTTCGACGGCTTCGTCTACCCGGCCTTCGACCAGATCGTCTCCCAGCTGGCGAAGATGCACGCCCGCGCGCTCGGTCACGTCAAGATGCCGGTCACCATCCGCATCCCCTATGCGGGTGGCATCGGCGCGGTCGAGCACCACAGCGAGTCGCACGAGGCGTACTTCGCGCACACCGCCGGTCTGCGCGTGGTCACCCCCTCCAACGCGCACGACGCGCACTGGATGCTGCGGCAGGCGATCGAGTCCGACGACCCGGTCATCTTCCTGGAGCCCAAGCGCCGCTACTGGGACAAGGGCGAGGTCGGTGACGCCGCCGACCTGGGCATGCACGACGCCCGGATCGTCCGGCCCGGCACCGACGCGACGCTGATCGCGTACGGCCCGATGGTCAAGGTCTGCCTGGAGGCCGCCGCGGCCGCCGAGGAGGACGGCCGCCGGCTGGAGGTCGTCGACCTGCGCTCGCTCTCCCCGGTGGACTTCACCACCCTGGAGGAGTCGGTCAAGCGCACCGGTCGGGCCGTCGTGGTGCACGAGGCACCGGTCTTCCTGGGCATGGGCGCCGAACTGGCCGCCCGGCTCACGGAGAAGTGCTTCTACCACCTGGAGGCACCGGTTCTGCGGGTCGGCGGCTACTACGCGCCGTACCCGCCGTCCCGCGTCGAGGAGGCCTTCCTCCCCGACCTGGACCGCGTGCTCGACGCCGTCGACCGCGCGCTCGCGTACTGATACCGGGGAGCGAAGATGACCACCGAAGTTCGCTCGCTCCGCGAGTTCAAGATGCCCGACGTGGGCGAGGGCCTCACCGAGGCCGAGATCCTCAGCTGGTACGTCAAGCCCGGTGACACCGTCACCGACGGGCAGGTCGTCTGCGAGGTGGAGACCGCCAAGGCCGCGGTGGAGCTGCCCATCCCGTTCAACGGGGTGGTCGAGGCGCTGCACTTCCCCGAGGGCGCGACCGTCGACGTGGGCACCGTGATCATCTCGATCGCGGTCGCCGGGGAGGCGGGCGCCGCGGCTCCGGCCGCCCCCGCAGCGGTCGCTCCGGCCGCCCCGGCCCCCGCCGAGGAGGCCGAGCCCGAGCGCCGCGAGGTGCTGGTCGGGTACGGCCCGCGCACCGGCGGCAGCCAGCGCCGGGCCCGGCGGACGACCACCACCAAGGTCACCGCGGCCACGCCGGCCCCGGCCGTGCCCGCTCCGGCGGCTCCGGTCGCTCCGGCGGCCCCGGCTGCTCCGGCGCTGCCGGTCGACCTGCCCGCCGGGGAGCGGCCGTTGGCGAAGCCTCCGGTCCGCAAGCTGGCCAAGGACCTGGGTGTCGACCTGCGCGCGGTGACCCCCACCGGCCGGGACGGCGTGATCACCCGCGAGGACGTGCACGCGCACGCCGCGGCCCAGGCCGCTCCGGCGGCGCCGGCCGCCCCCGTGGCCGAGACCGCCGCGGCCGTCGTGGCCGAGCCGGTCGTGGCGCCGCTGCCGGTGTCCGGCACGGGCGATGTCCGGGTGCCCATCAAGGGCGTCCGCAAGGCGACCGCGCAGGCGATGGTGGCCTCGGCCTTCACCGCCCCGCACGTCACCGAGTTCGTCCAGGTCGACGTGACCCGCACGATGAAGTTCGTCCGCCGGCTCAAGGAGAGCGGCGAGCTGGGCCGGGACGTCCGGGTCAGCCCGCTGCTGCTGGTCGCCAAGGCGCTGCTCACCGCGGTGAAGCGGCACCCCGAGGTCAACGCCCAGTGGGACGAGGCGGCCCAGGAGATCGTCATCAGGGGCCAGGTGAACCTCGGCATCGCCGCGGCCACCCCGCGCGGCCTGATCGTCCCCAACATCAAGGACGCCGGCGCCAAGACCCTCTCGGGGCTGGCCGTGTCGCTCGGCGAGCTGGTCGAGACCGCCCGCCAGGGCAAGACCTCGCCGGCCGACATGCAGGGCGGGACGATCACCATCACCAACGTCGGCGTCTTCGGCGTCGACACCGGTACCCCGATCCTCAACCCCGGTGAGGCCGCCATCCTCGCCTTCGGTGCGGTCCGGGAACTGCCGTGGGTGCACAAGGGCAAGGTCGTCCCGCGTCAGGTGACGACGCTGGCGCTCTCCTTCGACCACCGCCTGGTGGACGGGGAGCTGGGCTCCAAGGTGCTGGCCGACGTGGCCGCCCTGCTGGAGTACCCGAAGCGCCTGATCACCTGGGGCTGACGGCCCGCAGGTCCTGAGTGACGACGAAGGGGCCCCTCTTCCGCACCGCCGTGCGGAGGAGGGGCCCCTTCGTCCTTCCCGTTCGTCGACTAGCGCTGGGGACGGAGTCGGCGGACGGCGATCAGGGCGCCGGCTCCGAGGGCGAGGAGCACGGCGGAGGAGAGGGCGAGGAAGGTGTTGGTGGAGGAGGCGCCGGTGTGCGCCAGCTCGGGGGTGCCGGCCGGCGCGGTGGTGGCCGGGGTGGTGGTGGCCGGGATCTCGGCCGGGGTGGCGGGAGCGGCGGCGGGGGCCTTGGCGGGCTCGGCGGCCTTGGCGGGGGCCTTGGCGGGGGTCTTGTCGGCGGCGGGCTCGGCCTTCTTGGTCTCCTTGGCCGGGGTGGTCGGTGCGGGCTTGGCGGGCTTGGCCGGGGTGGTCGGCGCGGGCTTGGCGGGCTCGGCGGTCCGGGCGACGTGGAAGGTGTGGCTCTCGCCGATCTCGTCCGGGAAGCCGGGGGCCGCGGCGACCAGGCCGACCTGGAGGTCGGCCAGGTCCTTCGGCGCCTTCGCGGAGATACCCACCCGGAACATGAAGTTGGCGGCCCGGCCGTTCTCCAGGCGCGCGGTGGTGGTGGCGGGGGAGTTGACGGTGAAGAGCGTCGGGTCGCAGCCGTGGCGGAGGCCGACCGGCTTCCAGCCGCCGGCGGTGGCGACCTCGACCGTGAGGTCCTCGCTGCGGAGGCCGCCCTTCGGGTTGAACAGCGCGAGCGCCGCGGAGACGTTCTGGTACGGGGCGCCGGTGAAGTTGGTGACGCCGACGCCGATCTCGACCTTGGCGCCGCCCGCGGTGATGGTCTGGCCGTCCGGGGTCATGTGGAAGTCGATGCTGTAGTTGCCGTCGTGCTTGGCGGTCGGGGCGGCAGGGGCGGTGACGGCGGTGGTGCCGCCGACCTCCTCGCCGCAGGCCCAGGCGCTGTCGGTGGCGAGGAACTGGATGCCGCCGGCGAGGACGGTGGTGGCGGCGAGGACGGCGATGCGGCGGCGGCCGGAGAGCGCGCGGTCGTTCTTCGCAAAACGGGTGATAACGGGCGTGCGCATGACGTGACTCCCCAGGGTCATGTGACTGACGGTGTGTGGTGTGAAGGTGACCGGCCCCGCTCCTGTCGAGCGGAAGCGCCCCCCGGCTCTGCCGGTCTCGCTCTCCGTGCCTTCATCTGTATGGACGCGCATCCCCGGCGGGGGTTGCAGGTGGTTCGAGGTTTTTTTTCGCCCGAGGGGGCCGAGGTCCGTTCGGCCCCCTCGGATGGCGGTCAGCGCCGGTCAGCGCTGGTGGCGGAGCCGGCGGACGGCGAGCAGGACGCCGGCCCCGAGGGCGAGCAGGGCGGCGGAGCTGACGGCGAGGAAGGTGTCGGTGCCGGACGCGCCGGTCTGGGCCAGCTCGGGGGTGCCGGCGGGCGCGGTGGTGGCCGGTGCGGCGGTGGGGGTCGCGGCGGGCGCCTTGGCCGGGGTGTGGTCGGCGGCCGGCTCGGCGGCCTTGGTGGGCGCGGGCTTGGCGGGCTTCGCGGGCTCGGCGGGCTTCGCGGTCCTGGCCGGGGTGGTCGGCTTCGCGGTGGCGGTGGGCTGCTGGGGCTTCGACGCGGGGAACGACACGGACATGGTTTTGAAGACCCACGGCGCGTGCTCGCCGCCCTCGGTGTTCGCCGCGAGGCCGACCCGGATCTCGTGGAGGTCGGCGGGGGCCTTGGCGGAGAGGCCGACCCGGAAGGTGAAGTGGGCGGCCCGGCCGTCGGCCAGGGGCTCGCTGTGCTTGCCGACCGCGTAGAGGTTGGGGTCGCAGCCGCGTACGAGGGAGACCTTCTCCCAGCCCTTGGGGCCGCCCACCTCGACGGTCAGGTCCTGCGTGCGCAGCGGCGCGCCCTTCTCGTTGTAGAGCGCGAGCGCCGGGGTGACCGCGCGGTACGGGGCGCCGGTGAAGTTGACGACCTCGACCGGGATCTCGACCTTCGAGCCGCCGGCCGTGATGGCCAGGGACGGCGTCATGAAGAACCCGTTCTCGACCGTGCCCTTGTGCTGGACGGCCGGGGCGGTCTGGGCGGTGCGGGTCGACGTGGCCGCCACGTCCGGTGCGCCGCAGGCCCAGGCGCTGTCGGTGGCGAGGAACTGGATGCCGCCGGCGAGGACGGTGGTGGCGGCGAGGACGGCGATGCGGCGGCGGCCGGAGAGCGCGCGGTCGTTCTTCGCAAAACGGGTGATAACGGGCGTGCGCATGACGTGACTCCCCAGGGTCATGTGACTGACGGTGTGTGGTGTGAAGGTGACCGGCCCCGCTCCTGTCGAGCGGAAGCGCCCCCCGGCTCTGCCGGTCTCGCTCTCCGTGCCTTCATCTGTATGGACGCGCATCCCCGGCGGGGGTTGCAGGTGGGTTCAAAAACTTTTTCGGGAGCCTTCGCAGGGGTGCTTCGGGATACTGCCGGGATGACGGATGAGCTGACGATCCGACCGGAGACGACGCCGGTCGAGAGCGGGGAACGTCGGTCGCTGCGGCGGGACGTGTCGGGGCCGGCGCTGCTGGCCGGACTGGTGTGCGTCGCGGTGTCCTTCTCGGGACCGCTGGTGGTGGTGCTCGCGGCGGCGTCCGCCGGCCGGCTGGACACGGCGCACACCGCGTCCTGGATCTGGGCGGTGGCGATCGGCAGCGGGGTGAGCGGCTTCGCGCTGAGCTGGTGGACCAGGACACCGGTGATCACCGCCTGGTCCACCCCCGGGGCCGCGCTCCTGGTGACCAGCCTGGGCGACTACCCGTACCGGGAGGCCGTCGGGGCGTTCCTGGTGAGCGCGGTGGTGGTGGCGCTGTTCGGGGTGACCGGCTGGTTCGGCCGGCTGATCGCGGCGGTGCCGGTGGGGATCGTGAACGCGATGCTCGCCGGCATCCTGTTCTCCTTCGGCGCCGGGATCTTCGGCGCCGTGCACAGTGCTCCGGCCCTGGTGCTGGGCAGCTTCGCGGCCTTCCTGCTGGCCAAGCGGTTCGCGCCGCGGTACGCCGTGCCGGTCGCGTTGCTGGTCGGCGGCGTGCTGGCGGCGCTCACCGTCGGGCTGTCACCGCACCTGGGGCAGGGCGGGCCGACCGTGCCGGTGCTGACCGTGCCGGCCTTCTCCTGGTCGGCGCTGGTGGGGCTGGCGCTGCCGCTCACGATCGTCGCGCTGGCCTCGCAGAACGCGCCGGGCCTCGGGGTGATGCGCGCGTTCGGCTACCGGGCGGACGACCGGCTGCTGATCGGTTCGACCGGTGCGGTGTCGGTGCTGATGGCGCCGTTCGGCTCGCCGGGGGTGAACCTGGCGGCGATCACGGCGGCGATCTGCTCGGGCCCGGAGGCCCACCCGGACCCGCGCCGCCGGTACGTCGCGGGGATGTCCTCGGGCGTGCTGTACGTGCTGGTGGGCAGCTTCGGCGGGGTGCTGGTGAGCCTGTTCACCGGGCTGCCGAAGGAGCTGATCGCGGTGATCGCCGGGGTCGCGCTGCTGGCCTCGCTGCAGGGGAGCCTGGCCGCGGCGGTCGCGGAGGAGCGCGGACGGGACGCGGCGGTGGTGACCTTCCTGGCGAGTGCCTCGGGGATGAGCCTGTTCGGGATCGGCTCGGCCTTCTGGGGACTGCTCTTCGGGCTGGGCACCCATCTGGTGCTCGGCTTCCGGAAGCGCTGAGGCGGCGGCGGGGGATCGCTGAGGGCGCGGCGGCGGATCGCTGAGGGCGGGGTACCGGGAGCGCGGCGGGATCCGTACGGGGGAACGGTGCCGGGGTCGCGGGCGGAAACGGTGCCGGGGTCGCCGGGCGGAACCGGTGCCGGAGCCGTGAGGGTTGATGATTGGTATGACCCGCACGGCTGGGAGGATGCGGATCGTTCGGCCAGGTCGGTGACATTTGCGTCCGCCGGTGGGGGCGACACGCCGGTCCGGGTACGTCTCCGCTCCACCACCCGGGCGACGCCGGGTGACCGGAACCCCGAGGACGCACCCGTATGCCGTCTGGCAACCCTGGCCGTCTCGTTCGGAGTCTGGCCGCGCTCGTGCTGGTGTCCACCGCCCTGCTCCCCGCCGCCCTGGAACTGGCCGGCCCCTCGCCGTTCGGCGTGATCGGGCCGGGGGCCCCCGCCGACCGGGCGGTGCCGCCGCACACCGCGCTCCGCGCCGACCAGCGGATACCCGCGGCCGCCCCGACCGTCGACATACGCCGCACCGGGGACCCGGCCAACCGGATCACCCTGGTCCTGCTCGGCGACGGCTACACGACCGGCGAGCAGGACCTGTTCCACCAGCAGGCCGACAGGGCCTGGCACGCGCTGATGGACATCGAGCCCTTCCGCACCTACCAGGGCTTCTTCAACATAAGGCGGGTCGAGGTGGTCTCCCCGTCCTCCGGGATAGCCGAGAGCGAGAGCCGCGGCCGCAACCCGGCCACCCCGCTCGGCATGCACTTCTGGTGCGAGGGCACCGCCCGGCTGCTCTGCGCCGACGAGGCCGCCACCGCCCGGTACGCGGGGGACGGCGCCGGGCCGCAGTACCTGATAGCGCTGGCCAACTCCACCGAGTACGGCGGCGCCGGCGGCACCGGGGTGACCACCCTGGCGGGCGGCAGCCAGGACGCCGGGCGGATCATCCAGCACGAGATCGGGCACACCGTGGGGGACCTCGGCGACGAGTACGACAGCGCCCCCGACGACGCCGACTACCCGAACCTCTCCGCCCTCAACGCCGACGACATGCGCAGGAAGCAGACCAAGTGGTGGCGCTGGCTGGGTGCGGTGTCCCCGGACGGCGCCGGCGTCGTCGGGGCGTACCGCAGCGCCAACGGCCTCTACCGGCCGACCCAGGACTCGGTCATGCGGACCCTGGGCAGTGCCTACAACCTGCCCTCGCGCGAGGCGATCATCGAGGAGCTGTACCGCAAGATCCGCCCGACCGACGCCCCGCACCCGGCGCCCGGCGAGGTGACGGGGCGGCCCCGGCTCGACGTCCGGCCGCTGCCGCTGACCGGGCCGCGGCAGCTGAAGGTGGAGTGGAAGGTGGACGGCGTCCCGGTGACACCGCAGTCCGCCGACGGCTCCTGGCTGGACACCGCGCAGCTGGACGTGGCTCCGGGCCGGACGGCCACCGTGACGGCGACCGTCCGGGACACCACCGACTGGGTGCGGGACGAGGCTTTCCGGGACCGCTTCATGACCCGCTCGGTGTCCTGGACCCTGACGGGCTGAAGCGGGCCGCGACCGGGCCGGGGCGTTCGCGTTCCGCAACCGGGCCGGGCCGGGCCGGGTCGGGGCGTCCGCGTTCCGGGGCCGGGCCGGGGTCGGGGAGCCGGGGGAACGCACCGGCGGATCCGCGGGCCCGGGGGGTCGCGGGTGCGCCCCGGGGCGACCGAACCCCGCCCTGGGCCTCCCATCATGGGATGACTAACCTGGTCGCACTATGACCGTGGAGCCCGCCAGTCCAGCAGCACCCCTGTCCGCCTCCGCTCCCCGGCCCGGCGCCGAGCCCCCGGCCGTCCACGAACCCGCCCCCGCACCGCCCGGCGGTCGCGCGGCCTGGCTGGCCTGGTCCGTCGGCGTCAGCGTCTACGTCCTGGCCGTCATCCACCGCACCAGCCTCGGCGTGGCCGGCCTGGACGCCGCCGACCGCTTCGGCATCGGCGCCTCGGCGCTCTCCACCTTCTCGATCCTCCAGGTGCTGGTCTACGCGGCCATGCAGATCCCGGTCGGTCTGCTGGTGGACCGCTTCGGCCCGCGCCGGGTGCTGCTGCTCGGGGTCGTACTGCTGAGCGCCGGACAGCTGGCCTTCGCGTTCAGCTCCTCCTTCGCCCCCGCGCTGGCCTCCCGGGCGGTGCTCGGCTGCGGCGATGCGATGACCTTCATCAGCGTGCTGCGGATCGCCGCCCGCTGGTTCCCGGCGGCCCGGAACCCGTTCGTGGCCCAGCTGACCGGTCTGGCCGGGATGGGTGGCAACCTGGTCACCACCGTGGTGCTGGCGCAGGCGCTGCACAGCGAGGGCTGGACCCCCACCTTCGCCGCGATCGCGCTGCTCGGCGTCGCCGTGTTCGCACTGGTCGCGTTGTTCCTCCGGGAGTCACCGGACCACGGAGCCCCGGAAGCGCCGCAGGCGTCGGCCGCGCCGGCAGCCCCGGTGCGGCCGGTGGAGCGGCGCGACCGGCCGGGCCTCCGCCGACAGGTCGCGGCCTGCTGGCGGGAGCCGGGCACCCGGCTGGGCCTGTGGGTGCACTTCACCACCCAGTTCCCCGGCAACGCCTTCGGCCTGCTCTGGGGCCTGCCCTACCTGGTCGAGGCGCAGGGGATGTCCCGGGCCGGCGCCGGCGGGCTGCTGACCCTGCTGGTGCTCAGCAACATGACCTTCGGCTTCGTCTTCGGGCGGCTGCTCTCCGCCACGGCGCGTGCCCGGATGCCGATCGTGCTGACCGTCATCGTGACCACCGCGCTCGGCTGGGCGCTGGTGCTGTCCTGGCCCGGTGGGCACCCGCCGACCTGGCTGCTGGTCGGGATCATCCTGGTGATGGGCAGCAACGGCCCGGCCTCGCTGGTCGGCCTGGACTACGCGCGCTCGGGGAACCCCCCGGAGCGGCTCGGCACCGCCTCCGGCATCGTCAACATGGGCGGCTTCATCGGCACGATGATCACGCTGTTCGGCATCGGCGTGCTGCTGGACGCGCTCTCCCCGGACGGCGCCGGGTCGTACTCGGCGACCGCCTTCCGCTGGGCGTTCTGCTGGCAGTACGTCCCGCTGGCGGTGGGCGCGGCGATGATCCTGCGGCTGCGCCGGAAGGTCGCGGCGGCCGGGGCGTAGGGTTTCCGACCTGCGGACATGCGCAGGCCCTCGGAATTTCCGAGAGCATGCGCACGCGGCTCAGCGGCCGTACTCGCGCATCAGGTCCGAAATCTGCCGGGCCGTTCCGAGGATCCGCGCGCCGTGCAGCTCCACGGTCAGCGGTCCGTCACCGACAGGGAGCGGTGCAGGTGCCAGGACGAGCATGCGGACCAGATCCACGATCTTGACCTTCGAGCACCGCGGGACGGCCGTGCCACCCCTGATGCCGACCCGCTCGACACTCGGACAGGAGAAGTAGCCGCCGAAGGGCGGGCCGCTGTCGTCCTCGCGTGTCGGTACGTCGAAGCGCATCTCCCCGTGCTTGCAGTGCACGGTCCCGTCGGACCGCGGTAGACCCGGGGCCAACCCTCGCGATCGAGTTCGGCGATGACCTCCACCTGCTGTCCGATCGCCTCGGCCAGGGTCTCCGCCATCCTCCGCTGCTGGGTCGGGACGTCGGTGTCCCCGCGGCGGACGGAGGGCAGGAGGTCGTCGGTGACCCACTCCCGGAACGGCCTGGAAGCGGCTTTGTCCGACCTCATCAGGAGGCCGTACAGACCGGCTTCACTGACGACGCCGAGTAGTGGATTCCCCCGCCGGTAGGCTTTCTGACCTGCGGAAACGTTGTAACCCTTGTTCCGAACAAGGGTTACCGATCGAAGGTCGACGACGAGGTGCTGGTGGGGTTCCAGCACCTTGACGGCGTCCGTCGGGTTGCCGCGGCCGAGGACCCGGCACACGTCCGTCGTGACGAACCACGGCTCCCCGTCGATCATCACGACTCTGATCGGCTGCCCGGTGACCGGGAAGCTCGACCGCACCAGCACCATCGTCCTCTGTTCGTCGTCCACGGGACTGCTCCTCGTTCTTCCGGGTGATGGCAGGACCGCCGGGAACAACGAGGCCGAACAGGTGAGGTGGCTGGTGCCGGGTTGACGCATGGACGCACGAGTGGTGCCGACCCGGCGTGCGGTGGTGCGTGCACGCCGGGTGGTGGGGGCCGGAGCTCAGATGGTGACCGAGAAGTTCGCCAGCACCCGCTCGGCCAGCTCCTTGTCCCCCTCGACGGAGACCGGTCCCGGCCGGCCGCGGCCGCAGGCGAGCCGGACGTACGTCTCCCAGCCCATGGTGAGCTGGACGTCGGGGGCCAGGCTGATCGACTCGTCCACGGTGCAGTGGCCGGTGGCGTCGACCCGGACGGTGCGCAGGAACTCCACCGGGCCGGTGACGTCCAGCACCAGGGCCGTCCCGGCCGGGGCGCCGGCCTTGTTGGCGACGGCCTTGGGCAGCAGTTCCAGCAGGAGGTCCCGGGCGATCAGCGCGGCCGGGGCGTCCAGGTTGCCGGGGGCGTCCAGGGCCCGGCGCAGGTCCTGCTCGTGCGCCCAGACGTCGAAGGCCCGCATCCGCAGCAGCTCGTGGTACGGGACGTCCCGGGCGAGCGGCCCGGCCGGCCAGCGCACCGGCTCGGAGGGCGTCTGCTTGGCGTTCCGCAGCGCCCGGGAGCGGCGGATGATCGTGTACTCCAGCTCGCCGGTCATCTCCAGCGCGGTGTGGCAGCGGCGCTTGTCGACCGGCAGCTCGACGTAGCGGGCGAACTCCGTGGTCACGTGACGGAGGTCACGCGGCAGCGAGTGGATCGGGCGCGGGTCGCCGAGCAGCTCGGACTCGACCGCGATGACGTGTGAGACGACGTCCCGGACGGACCAGCCGGGGCACTCGGTGGCCCGGTTCCAGGAGCCCTCGGGGAGGGGGGCGACCAGCTCCGATATGGACTCGATGCTCTGGGCCCACGCCTCCGTGTAAGCCTGCACGGTCTGGTTGTCCGTCACGGGAATCTCCGGCCCTCCGTCAGCTTCCTTGCCGTCCGCGCCCCGCCGTCACCGCCGACCGGGATGGTCCGGCTTCCGGGCGCGCACGCTAACCGCACGTTACGCTGCCGGGGGACAGCTGGGCAGCGCTTTCGGGTGACGATCGTAGGTCTATTGCCGTGGACGGTGGTACTGTGCGCGCTTCATTGATCCAACTCGCGGTCTCCGACGCCGAGCCGCCCGCCGAGCGGCGGGCCAGGGCGGCGGCGCTGGTCCGGGCGCAGCAGGGCGCCGACCTGGTGGTGCTGCCGGAGCTGTGGCCGCTCGGCGGCTTCGCGTACGACCTCTGGTCGGACGGCGCGGAGGGCCTGGACGGGCCCACCTCGGACGCGATGGCGGCCGCCGCCCGGGCTGCCGGGGTCTGGCTGCACGCCGGTTCGATCGTCGAGCGCGACCCGGACGGGCCGATCTACAACACCTCGATGCTGTTCGCCCCGGACGGCGAGCTGGTGCACACCTACCGCAAGATCCACCGCTTCGGCTTCGACAGTGGCGAGGCGGTGGTGATGGGCGCCGGTCAGGAGATCGTCACCGCGCCCACCGACTTCGCCACGCTGGGCCTGGCCACCTGCTACGACCTGCGCTTCCCGGAGCTGTTCCGGGCGTTGTTGGACGCCGGTGCGCAGCTGCTGGTGGTCCCGGCGGCCTGGCCGGCCCGGCGGCGCGAGCACTGGACGCTGCTGGCCCGGGCCCGGGCGGTGGAGGAGCAGGCCTTCGTGCTGGCGTGCAACACCGCCGGGACGCACGCGGGGGTGGAGCAGGCCGGGCACAGCATCGTGGTGGACCCGTGGGGCCGGGTGCTGGCCGAGGCGGGGACGGAGGAGGAGGTGCTGACGGTCGAGTTCGACCCGGCCGAGGTGGCCGCGGCGCGTGCGGACTTCCCGGTGCTGCGGGACCGCCTGCTGGGGATCCCGGCGCCGGTCCAGCGCTGATCCGGGCCGGGCGGGCGGCGTTCGGGAGGGTTGGTTCGGACCCGGCCCGGGCGGGTTTGAGAAGATGAGCACTCGTCGTGTTCCCGTCGGCCCAAGAGGGCCGGCACGGTAGGACCGCCCGAGGAGGTCGCGCCCATGCCCGTCAACGGCGCAGGCGACGCCCCCCGCCCCGTCATCCAGCGCAACAGCCTGCGCGAGCAGATCGCGGGTGCGCTGCGGGAGGAGATGATGGCCGGCCGCCTGGCGGCCGGCCGCAACTTCACCGTCAAGGAGATCGCCGAGCTGTACGGCGTCTCCGCGACCCCGGCCCGGGAGGCGCTGGTCGACCTCGGCGCGCAGGGGCTGCTGCGGGCCGAGCACCACCGCGGCTTCACGGTGCCCGAGCTGTGCTGGGACGACTTCCTGGAGATCTTCGAGTCCCGGGTGCTGCTCACCGACAGCTTCCACCGCCAGTTCGTCACCCGCCGGGCCCTGCCCGACCTCAGCCGGCTGCCCTCGCTGCACCGCCGGGCCGACGCGGCCGTCCGGGCCGCCCGGGCCGGGAACCTGGACGTGATGGTGGGCTGCGACCGCAGGTTCTGGCAGGAGGTCGCCGGACTGCTCGGCAACCGCCGGATCGCCGAGTACCTGGACTGGCTGCGGGTGCAGTCCTGGATGTTCGCCGCCCCCTACCTGCGGGAGATGCCCAGCCTGGCCGGGGTCTGCTGGGACCGCCACCCGGAGCTGGTCGGGGCGATCGAGGCGCACGACCTGGCCGGCGCGCACCGGATCATCTGCGAGTACAACCTGTACACCGCCCGGCTGCTGGCCGAGCTGGCCGGGCAGCCGCTGGAGTCCGTGACGGTGCTCGGGCTGCTCGCCGAGACCACCGGACCGCAGACGCCGCCGGAGCCGCCGGGCCCCGGCGGGCCGTCGGCCCCGGAGCCCCTGCCCGGGCCCCCGCCGGGACCGGCCGCCGAGCCCGGTGCGGCCCGCGCCGAGCGGCCCCCGCGCGGCGACGAGGTCGGCCGCGAACTGGGCCGTGAGCTGGGACTGGGCCTCGGCCTGGTGCCGCAGCCGCGCTCGGTGCCGTACGGCCGGTTCGGCCGTCGGCTGTCCGCGCCGCCCCCCGAGGCCCCGCAGGGACGGCCCGGCCCGCACGCCGCCCCGGGCCGGTAGGGTGGTCGGGCATCGGACCGGGGGCCCCGCGAAAGGGCCGTCCGGGTACCGACCCCCCCGTCGTCGCCCCGCCCCGAGGGCGATCCCCCGCCGCCCGGAGAGGAACTGCCGGCCATGGCCTGCGACCTCTGGCTCGTCCCGTTGGTGGACGTGCTGAGCCACAGCCCCGACAACCCCTTCCGGGACGATCTAGCCCTCTACAACACGGTGTTGGCCTCGCGCGGGCTGCCCGAGGTGCCGGTCTACGAGTACGTCCCGGGCATCAGCGGCGCGGTCGAGCCGATAGCCGCCTTCGACTACGACTCGCTGCACTTCCTGCGCCGCGCCTTCCTGCTGGGCCTCACCGGTCTGGACATCACCCCGGTCGACGCGCTCGGCGGCGACTACGAGCAGCTGCTGGAGATGTTCGAGAGCAGCGCCGAACAGTCGCACCTGGTCTGGCACTTCGACCACGCGGGTGCGTACGTGCCGGTCGAGTTCGCGGTGCCGCTGGTGGACGACGCGCTGCTGGCCTCCGGCGGCCCGCTCGGCTCCAGCCACGGACTGCTGCGCGAACTGCAGGCCGTGGCACCGGCGCTGGGCATCGACCCGCTCAACCCGCCGGACCCGACCCGGCCGCTCGGCCCGACCGGTCTGGAACAGCCCTTCGGGCCGCCGATCGACGACGTGCACCCCTTCGCCCGGGAGCGGCACGCCTGGTCGGGCCTGTACGCGGCGGCGACCAGGAGCGTCACCCAGGGCTCGATGATCGTCTTCGCGTAGCGCCCGGCCGGCCCGCCCGCCCGCCGACGCCGCCCGCAGTGGCTGCCCGCCCGCGGCGCCCTACCGCAGCGGCCCCTCCGGCGGCCGCTGGCGCGGCATGGTGGGCCGGGTGCCCGGCGGCGGCAGCACCCGCACCTGGGCGCCCACCCCCGGCTCGGAGCGTCCGCCCCAGCTCCCCGGGGTCTGGGTGGGCAGCTGGGTCATCGACGCGCGGAACTCCAGCATCCACTCCGAGGTCTCGGTGCGGACCATGTCGGAGATGTCCTCGCAGAACCGGCGCAGCACGCCCAGGCAGCGCTCGGCGGCCTCGCCCGCGGTGCCCTCGGTGGGGCCGAGCACCTCGCGCACGCACTCCGACGCCCAGTCGAACTGGAAGGCCTCCAGGCGGCGTTGCAGGGCCTGTCCGGTGGAGACGTCCCGCATCCAGCCGGAGGTGAGGCCGAAGGCCCGGTCGGCGCCGTAGCAGGCGGCGGAGAGCGCCAGGCCGACGTAGCCCCAGCCGGTGCCGTGCGCGAAGCCGCCGGCCAGGTCGACCAGCGGGGCGGTCACCCCGCCCACCGCGAAGCCGGCCGTGCCGAACCGCAGCAGGCGCGCCCACCGGCGCTTCCAGACCCGGTCCCGGCGGTACCACTCGATGGCCTCCACCGCCCGCTCCTCGGACCACCGGTAGAGCTCCTCCAGCCGCTCGGCCGGCTCACCCCAGTCCCCGAGCGGGAACTGGCGGGTGCTCAGGTCGGTGTGGTGGCGGGTCGGGGCCCGGCGGACCACGGCGGCGGCGGGCGGGTCCTCCTCGCCGATCTCCTTGCCCCAGGCACTCTCCTCGGGCTGCATTTCCGGCTGGCTCACCTGTGGGGCTCCCTGTGGCGGGCGGGCGGCTGGGTCTGTCGGCGCATCGGCTGACGTGGTGTCTGCCGGTGGTTGTCCAACAGCACTTCTTACCGCCAAATGGCTGACCGTGGGGAAGCTTCCCGGTTGATCGTTACCGGTTTCGGCCATCGGAACCCGAGGTGAGCGGGTTGCGGGGGTCGGCGGGATTTCACCCGTCCGAGCGAGGGGCCGGTGACCCGTGGTCGTGACCCGGACACCCAGCGCGCTCCGGACCCCTCCGGGCTTGGAGGATCCTCCTGGATCGTCGGCGTACGGAGCTCTTCTCCTGGACGATCCGACGGGACCGGAGAGCGGCCTGAACAGGCCACCGACTAGGCTTCCGAGGCGTGAAGGTCCTCGTCATCGGCGGCGGCGCCCGCGAACACGCCCTGTGCCGCTCTCTGTCCCAAGATCCCGCCGTGACCGAGCTGCACTGTGCCCCGGGCAACGCCGGGATCGCACAGGTGGCGACGGTCCACCCGGTCGACCAGCTCGACGGTGCCCAGGTCACCGGGCTGGCCGAGCGGCTCGGCGCCACCCTGGTCGTGGTCGGCCCGGAGGCCCCGCTGGTCGCCGGCGTCGCCGACGCCGTGCGCGCGGCCGGCATCCCGGTGTTCGGCCCGTCCGGCGCGGCCGCCCAGCTCGAAGGCTCCAAGGCCTTCGCCAAGGACGTGATGGCCGGCGCCGGCGTCCCCACCGCCCGCTCCTACGTCTGCACGACCGCCGCGGAGGCCGCCGAGGCGCTGGACGCCTTCGGCGCCCCGTACGTGGTCAAGGACGACGGCCTCGCCGCCGGCAAGGGCGTCGTGGTCACCTCCGACCGCGAGGCCGCGCTGGCGCACGCCGCGTCCTGCATGGGGGCACCTCCCGGCCGTCAGGGCCGGGGGAGCGTGGTCATCGAGGAGTACCTCGACGGCCCCGAGGTCTCGCTGTTCGCGATCACCGACGGCACCACCGTGGTCCCGCTGCAGCCCGCGCAGGACTTCAAGCGCGCGCTGGACGGCGACGAGGGCCCCAACACCGGCGGCATGGGCGCCTACTCGCCGCTGCCGTGGGCGCCCGACGGGCTGGTCGAGGAGGTCCTGGAGACCGTCCTGCAGCCGACCGTGGACGAGCTGCGCCGCCGCGGCACCGAGTTCTCCGGCCTGCTGTACGCGGGCCTGGCGCTCACCTCGCGCGGCACCCGGGTGATCGAGTTCAACGCCCGCTTCGGCGACCCGGAGACCCAGGTCGTGCTGGCCCGGCTCCGCACCCCGCTGGCCGCGGTGCTGCTGGCCTCCGCCACCGGCACCCTGGACCAGCTGGAGCCGCTGCGCTGGGACGAGGGCGCGGCCGTCACCGTGGTCGTCGCCTCCGAGGGCTACCCGGCCGCGCCGCGCACCGGCGACCCGATCGAGGGCCTGGCCGAGGCCGAGGCGGACGGCACCGCGTTCGTGCTGCACGCCGGCACGAGGGCGGGCGAGGACGGGCAGGTGCTGAGCGCCGGCGGCCGCGTGCTGTCGGTCACCGCGACCGGCGCGGACCTGGCCGAGGCGCGCGGGCACGCGTACGCCGCGGTGGACCGGATCTCCCTCAAGGGCGGCCAGCACCGCACCGACATCGCGCTGAAGGCGGCCACCGCGTAGGGGAGTCAGACCGAGCCGAGGCGGATCCGGGATCGCTCCGGGACCGCGTCGGGACCGCGTCGGGACCGCTCCGAGGGCGCTGCGGACCGTGGGAACCAACTCCCATGGACGCAGCGCCCCCGGCGTTTCGGGGCCGGAGCGGCTCCGGGGGCGGCCGTACCGTTCGGCGGACGGATTCCAGCCCATCGAGTGACAGCACCCGCATCCGGCTGACGTAACCACGCGCACGGCCTTATGGTGCGCTGGATCGCAGCGTGCGGGGCTCGCGCGCGGGGGGCGCCGCCGGGTAGCGACGCTGCCGCGGGGGGATGCTGGACGGCGTCCGGCCGGGCGGTCGCCGGGTGCTTCGCACCGGACCGGTCGTCGGCGTCCGGAATCCGGGCGATGTCACCGGGACGAGTGGAAACCGGGGTGATCCGGAACGACCACCCGCACCGGGGCGTCGAAAATGTCAGTAGCGCCACGCAGCATGCACTACCGGGATCGGACGCCTCCGCTTCCCGGTCGGAACCGATCGTTTCGAGTCGGCTCAGGGCCCCTAGCCGGGCACCCGAGGACTCCGAAGGGGGTGCCGCACCGTATGGCCGCTGTCGACACCGCGCGCGCTCACGCCCAGGCGGTCCTGCGGGTCCGAGGCCTCGCCCGGGCCGCCGCCGTCCTGCCCGCCGCCGTGGCGGTGGTCCTGCTCGCGGGCCGGTTCACCGGCAGGATCGGCGCGCCCGGCGCGGCCGACGCCGCCGGCTGGGACGCCGCCCGCTGGGCGGTGGGCGCCGTCGCCGCGCTGACCCTGCTGGTCGCCGGGCTGACCGCCCGCGCCCTGCGCCGGGCCGAGCCGCCCCGGACCCCCGCCGTCCCGCTGGACCGCGCCGAGGCCCCCGAGCTGTACCGGCTGATCGACGAACTCGCCGGCCGGCTGGACGTCCCCGCGCCCTCCGCCGTCGCCCTCACCCCGGACTGCGACAGCTGGCTGGAGGACGTCCCCCCGCCGCGGCGCCCCGGCCCGCTGCGGCCGCACCCCGGTGCGCCCGCGCCGGTGCTGGTGATCGGCTCGCCCTTCCTCTGGTGGATGCGGGCCGGCGAGCTGCGCGCTCTGCTCGCCCCCGTGGTGGCCGGCAGCGCCGCCTCCGCCGACCCGGAGATCGCCGCCGCCCGCCGCTTCCTGCGCAGCCTGGACGCCTGCCTGGACTCCGGCCGGGGTGCCGCCCCCGGTCTCGGCGGCGGCACCCTGGCGGCCCCGCCCCGGCCGCCGCGGCGCGGCCCGGCCGCCCTCGCCGACCGGATCACCCGCCGGATCACCCGCCGACTGCTCGGCGCCTGCCGCGGCCACTCCGCCGAGCTGGAGCGCTCCGTCGCGGCGTGGGCCTCCGAGCAGGCCAGGACGGTCGACTACGGGCTGCGGATCGCCGCCCAGGAACAGGTCGGCCTCGCCTACGCCGGCTGGGACCGGCTGCT
>NZ_JBHWCL010000067.1:0-47040 GCF_042735125.1 Kitasatospora sp. NPDC059599
GGAGCGTCCCGGCCACCACGCGGCACTTCGGGTCTCTGGGAGCTGGAAGGGTGGCTTCCTGGCGGAGTCGGTCAGCCGGTGGCGGTGGCGGGGGTGGTGGTCGCGGTCTCGGCTGCGATGAGGCGGGTGACGAGGGACTGTGCCTCGGGGGTGAGGCCGGCGAGGACCTCGGCGGTGTACGGGCTGTCGGGGTGGCGGGCGAGGTTGAGAGGGGTGGCCCAGGCGTCGGCGATGGTGGTCAGGCGCTGCTGGTCGCGGGCGATGGCGGCCTGGCGCTGGGTGAGGTAGTGCTCGGCGCGCTGGTGGGCCTGGTGCCAGGTGATCTCTGCGCGGTCGGCGAGGGCGGTGAGGGATTCGCCGGGGTCGTGGTCGGCGGCGCGGAGCGCGTCGACCTCGCGGACGGTGGCGCGCAGGCGCTGTTCCTCCTCTCGCTGGTCGAGGGCGGTGGTGGCTTCGTCGAGGGTGAGGTGGCCTTCGGTGACCTGGACGGCGAGGTCGGGGGCGTGCCGGAGGAGGCGGTCGTGCTTGGCCTGCCGGGCTGCGGCCTCCGTCTGGCGCCGGCGCATCTCGTCGTGGGCGGTGTCGAGCCGGAGACCGCCGGTGCGGACGCGTTCGGCGAGGTCGGGGGCGTGCTTGAGGACGGTGTTGGCGAGGGAGAGGCGGGTGCGGCTGAAGCTGTGGAGCTTGGCGTGGGTGCGCAGGGAGTGTCCCGAAGCTGAAAGCACCATGGCGTGGATGATGGCGCGCTGGCCCTCGGTGAGGTTGCGGCGGTGGAGGTGGCACGCCGTGATGAACGCCATCTGGTCGGTGCCGGCGTAGGTGGTGAAGGTCGGTTCGACGCCGGCGATCTCGCAGGCGGCGAGGCGGTTGCGGCCGTCGAGGAGGACGCCGTCGGGGTCGAGCGTGATCGGCATGCCCAGGCCGGACTCCTTGATGGACTCGGCGAGGTCGTGCATCTCGTGCTCGGGGAGCATCGGGAAGGTGGCGGCGTACGGGTGGATCTTCAGAGGGGTCTCCGTGGTCGAGGGGGCCGGGGCACCGGGTCGGTGCCCCGGCGGGTGCTGGCGCTGGGGTCAGCGGCGGTGAGTGGGGTCGGTGGCGGCCCTGGTGCCGGCCGGAACGGCGGGCGCCGTGGGCGGGGGTGTGGTGGCGGGAAGGCCTGCGGTGCGGGTGCGTGCGACGCGGGCGCGCTGGTCGAGGCGGTTGGCGGTGGTGTTGCGCAGGCGCCACAGGAGGACTTCGGCGGGGCGGTCTGCGGTGGTCAGTTCCCGCTGCCCGGTTGCTTCGGTAAGGGCGTGGTGGGGCGGCTGGCCGGAGGTCTCGGCCTGCGCGAGGGCGGTGGCGAGGGCGGGCCAGGCGGGGTCGGCGAGGATGCGTTCGGCGTGGCCGGGGACGGCGGCGTGGACGTGGGCGGCCAGGCGGTCGGTGGTGGCGGGGGTGGGGGTGCGGCGGGTGAGGTCGGCGAGGACGGGGTCGGCGGTCTGCCGGTAGGCGGTCCGCAGGTGGACGAGGGCCTGCTGTGCGGCGGCGGCCTGCTGCTGGTGGCCTCGGCCCTGGTGCCAGTGGGCGATGGCGATCAGGACGAACACGGCGGTGGACAGCAGGGCGGCGGCTGCCTCGCCGTCCTTCCCCGAGCCGGCGGTGTACAAAAGTTCCTTCGCCGCCGAGCGCAGGGCTGCGGCCTGCTGGTGTTCGGCGCGGATCCTGGAGCGGGTGGCGCGGTTGAACGCGGTCGCGGCGGCTCGCAGCTCGGCACGGGCGTGGGCGGGTGCGGTGAGCGACGCGGTGCGGACGAGTTCACCGAACGCGGCGGCCTGGGCCTGCACCGCGCCCTCCGACACGAGCGCCTCCGGCTCACCGTCGTCGTCCTCGTCGGCGCGGTGCCGGTCGGGGAAGGCGAAGCGGACGGTCTCTCGCAGGACGGTGTCGGCCTGCCGCCACCGGTCGGGCTCGACTGCGGCCCGCCCGGGAGCGGTGGGCTGCTGGTGGGCGAAACGTTCTCGCAGGCGGTTGATCGACAGGTCGGGGGCGAGCTTCGAGCCGCCGAAGTACACCGGCTCGCCGTTCGCGTTGGTGTCGCCGGGGCGGGCGAGGCTGTAGCCGAGGACGTCACCGCTCTCGGGGCCGATGCGGTAGCGGACTTGGATGCCGACCGCGGTGAGGGTGGAGAAGTACTCCTGTTCGTCGCGCACCGCCGCGGCGACGGCCTGGGCCTGCTCGTGCAGCCACTCCTTCGCGGTGAGCGGGTGTCCGGCGCGCTGGGCCTTGGCCTGCTCGGCGCTGGTGGGCATCGCCGAGGCGGTGCCGTCGCCCGGGTTGAGCCGGCGAAGGCCGAGGTGCTTCTCGATCTCGCGGCACTCGGCCTGGGCGCGTCGGCCGTCGCCCTTGTTGCGCGGGCGGCGGCCGTCCTCGCGGACGCTGGTGGCCATGATGTGGATGTGGTCGTCGGCGTGCCGTACGGCGATCCACCGGCAGCCGTTGTCGTCGCCGTCGGGGGCGATGCCGGTGGCGTGGACGATCCGGCGGGCGACCTCGGCCCACTCCGCGTCGGTGAGGTACCGGTCGCCGGGGGCGGTGCGGACGGGGCAGTGCCACACGTGCTGCGGCACGCTCTTGCCCGTGCGCGTCTCGCGGGCGCGCACGGGCTGGTCGAGGTAGTCGGCGAGCTCGTCGAGGAGCTGGTGGTGCTGGTCGAGGGGGGCCCGTCCGGGGTCGGGAAGTCCGGGCATGGCGAACGCGGCGACGATGTGCGGGTCGGTGTGCTCGTCGCGCTGGCCGGGGCCGAAGAGGTAGGAGAGCAGGCCGCGGGTGCGCGAGCCGGTGGAGACGTCAGGCACCACGGCGGCCTCCCGGCAGCACACGCTCGACGGCCAGGCGGGAGGCCGCCGCGAGGGCGTGGAGCTCGTCCAGGACCTCCAGCACCCGGTCGGTGACGGGGGTGCTGTAGCCCTGCCGGGTGATCTGGTTGAGGTTGCCGCCCACCCGGCCGATCTCCCGCTGGTGCGTGCCGAGCACCGCCGTCAGGCGGGTGACCGCTTCCCGGTCGGGCAGCGGGACGAAGCCGTCGGGGTGGCCGGTCCTCACCACCTCCAGGGCGACGCTCATGCCGGAGTCCGCAAGGAACGCGGAGCGCGAGCGCTCGAGCCTGGCGGCGGCGAGGTCGATGACGTCCCTCTCGGCCGGTTCCACGGAGCAGGTCAGCTGCTTTGTGCGGACGGTTCCGGAACGCGGCCGGTACATCCGGGCGGCGATGCCGGCGATGCGCTCGTCCTCCGGAAGCGGAGGCCGGTCGAGTTCCGGAACGCCGAGGCGGAGGAACTCGGCGCTGGTCACGGTCGGCGCTTCACGCTCGCTGCGGACGGCGGCATCGACGCGTTCGGCATCGTCGCTGGGGAGCGGCTCGGCGTCGGTCGCGGGATTCTGGTCCTGGTCGTGGCCGCCCTCGGTCACGACTTCCTGGTCCGGCGCGCCCTCGCGCCGGTCCCGCCCCGCCACCCCTGGGGCGGGGTCAAGCGCAAAGTCCGCGTCGCCAACGGCGATGTGGACTTTGCCCCAGCTTGCTCCGTCGTTGTGGGAGCCCGGGGTGGCACGGCTCAGCGCTCGTGTGGCGCGGGCGAAGAAACCTCCACGGCGGGGCCCGTCGCCGTCAGTCGCCGGCACCGTCGTGTGCTTCGGGGCAGGCGTGGTGTCGGGGGTTGTGCGGTGCTGGGTGTCGGTCACTGGGGCCTCGGATTTACTTTCGGAACAGGCGGGGCGGGCCGGCCGGGTGCGGGAGGGGGACGGGGGCGATGCTCCGGACGGAAGCCGGTTTGGCGGTGCCGGACATGCGGGGTAGGGGCAGGACCGGTCCGCCGCTCCGGTGTTCCGGTGGCCGGGTCCGGGTGTTCCGGAACGAGTGGCGGATGCCGAAGGAGGGCGGCTCGCCCGATTCCGGCAGGGTGTGACCGGATCGGGCGAGCCGTGCTCGCGAGGGCGGGTCAGGCTGCCGACAACTCGGCTTCCTGGACGTCGGCTTCTTCGGCCGAGGCTTCCGGAGCGTCGGGCTGCTCGTTCTTGAAGCGCTGGACCAGCACGCTGATGCGTTCGTTCGAGGCCGGCAGGCCGGCCTCGCGCAGGGCGGTCCTGATCACGGTGTGGGTCGGGCCGTGTTGCTCGACCGCCGGGCGGGCGGTGGCTGCCAGCTCGTCCAGGCTCGCGGCGGGCTTGCGGCCGGTCCGCCTGCCGCCCACGACCGGCTCCCGCTCGCCGTGCGGGTCCTCGCTGGCAGGGCCGGTGGTTGGCTCCTTGGCGGGGT
Organism: Kitasatospora sp. NPDC059599; assembly: GCF_042735125.1. Classification (NCBI taxonomy): domain Bacteria; kingdom Bacillati; phylum Actinomycetota; class Actinomycetes; order Kitasatosporales; family Streptomycetaceae; genus Kitasatospora; species Kitasatospora sp. NPDC059599. Next base: position 4,295 of record NZ_JBHWCL010000067.1, read on the forward strand.
GGTCGTCGGGCTCGACGGCGATGGCCTCTGCCGGTTCGGGTTCGTGGGCCGGTGCTGCCGGGGGCTGCGAGGCGGCACTCGGCACCGTGGGGGCGGGGAACGGTTCGCCGGCGAGGGGCTGTGGATCGGCCCGTTGCGGGGCGGCGGTGATGCCGGGTGGGGCGTGGAGGAGGTGGAGGAGGTCGGGGCCGACGGCTCCCCAGCCGAGGAGGAGTGCGGGTGCGACGGTGTCGAGGACGGCGCGTCCGTAGTGCCCGGCGAGGATGGGTTCGGCGGTGTTGAGGGCGAGGGTGAGCAGGCCGCACAGGTGCATCAGGCGGGTGGCGGGGCGGAGCTGGTCGGGGTTGGTGCCGGTGGTGGTGAGGTGGTGGAGGGCGACCAGGAGGCCGACGACGGACAGGTCGACCATGGGGGCGATCAGCGGGGCGACGGGATGGGGGACGCCGAGGCGTAGGGCGAGGGCCCAGACGTTGCCGAAGGAGAAGGTGAAGGCGAGGGCGGCGATGACCGCCATGACGAGAGTGATCATGGCGCGGGCGAAGGCGCCGTAGCGGGTCGGCTGGGCAGCGGGCATGGAGGGGTGCGGGTCCTTCGGGGTGGAGGGGCTGGTGCGGATCTGCCGTCTTTGCCGTCTTGCCGTCTTGGCGGGGGCCGCAGGCCCGCGCCGGCGCTCAGGGGCGGACCTGGCGGCGGGCGGCGTTCAGTTTCGGGACACTGCGCCCATCCGTCTTGGGGCGGCCAACCGTCTCGGCGGCAGGTGCTGTGACCTGCGGCTTTACGGCAGGGACGGCTGGGACGGCACAAGACGGATGTGTTTCCCGTCCCGCCGTGGGCCCGCCGCTCGCCTCGTGGCCGGAGCGGCGGCGGGCCGGTGGGCGGGGCGCCCGTTGCCGTCCCGCTGCCGTCTTGGTACGGACGCTCTTCCGTCTTGCGGCGGCGTTCCGTCTTGGCGGCAGGTGCTGTGACCTGCGGTGTTACGGCTGGGACGGCAGGGACGGCATTTCCGGGACGGCGGTCAGCCTCTGCCCGGCGAGCCCGTGGCCGCACCGGTGGCGGCGGTGACGGGGTGGACGGCGGGGCAGTAGCGGCGCCAGGCGTCGAGGAACTTGTGGCGCAGGTAGCCCTTGCGCTGGGTTCCGTCGGGCATGCGGACGTTGCCGGAGGAGATTCCGAACTCGCGGAGCATCGCGCCGAGGCCGCGCGGGGTCAGCCCGCCGCGCCCGGCCTCGGCCCAGGGGGCCTCGGGGTCGCCGTTGAGGGTGAACAGCAGCTGGTCGGTGGCGATGCTGTCCGGTTCGCCGACGCTGTGGAAGATCCGGCGGATGTCGGCGAGGAGCCGGGCTCCGCCGGGGTTGTCCTCCTCGGTCTGCACCTCGGCGGCGACCATCCGCCTGCACGCCTGGCGGGCCAGGCGGGGCCAGGGGCCTCCGGCGAGGTCGGCGATGATCACCAGGGGCTCCCAGGTGTCGGCGGCGCGGTCCTCCACCGGCATGCTCGGTTCCAGGTGGAGGGCCCGGTCGGCGAGCGGGGCGGTCCAGCGGGCGACCTTGTCCCGGACGGTGTGCAGCGCGGGGCTGTCGCGCTTGGTGCGGTAGGGGGAGACGCTCTCGCCCTCGGCCCGGCGGCGCATGCGGATCACGATGGAGCGGTCCATGATCGTGTCGGGGAGGTCGCCGATGCCGGCGATGGCCGCCATGGCGAAGGTGTGGAACTTGCGCGGGGTGTGGTCGTTGCCGACGACCCGCAGGACGTAGCGGTCGCGCTGGTGCCCGGCGTTCAGCAGGCCGCGCATCTCCTCGTTCTTCTCCGCCATCTTCGGGCTGCCGAAGATCGTGTCGGCCTCGTCGACGAGCAGGGTCGGTGGCTCCTCGGTGATCGAGCGGAAGACAGCGGCCGGGGTGGAGTTCACCGTCAGGACCGGCTGGTGCACGGTCTCGGTGAGCACGTCGAGCAGCCGGGACTTGCCGCAGCGCTTCGCCGGGCCGACCACCGCCAGGCGCGGGGCGTGCTGCCACGAGCCCTGCAGGTGGGTCGCCGCCACCCACAGCGTGGCGGCGACCAGGGCCTCCTCGGAGGGCAGGATCACGAACCGGGCGATCAGGGCCCTCAGCTCCGCGAGCGCCTCGGCGCCGTCGGTCGCCTCGGCGTCCGGCATCAGGTCGATACCGTCCGGGGCGGGCAGGGCAGGCGCCGCCTCCCCGCCGTCCTGTCCACAGCCTATGGACGGGACGACGGTCTGCGGGCCGGGCGCGTAGGCGCCGGGCTCGCCCGGCCTGGCGACCGGCGGCCAGCCGGTGGCAGGGACTGTGGCGGCGGGGCGGGAGGAAGTACCCTCAGTCATGGAGATCCTCACTCGGCGGCTCCGGGGGGCTACCCGGTCCGCCGTAGGTCGACTGTCCTGGGATGGGCGGTGGCGAGGTTTTCGATCAGCCCCCGGCGTTCGTAGCGCCGGGGGTTTCGCGTTTTCTTTTGGGGACACTCGGGCCGCCTCCCGGCCCTAGTCAATCTCCTCTCGGTTGGGATCTTCATGCTGATAGCGACAGTGTAAGCACGCCCCCTGGGCCCAGGTCAAGCTATCTCGGCATTTTTCTGTCAACCTTTTCTGGCATATGTGCTGGCAGGGCGAGAGTGTGAAGGTTTGGCGTGCGTTCGCTAAATCGCTTGCGGGTTGGCATATCCATGCTGTTACAGTCTGATCATCGTCCCGCACTCCGACCGCAAGCGAAGGGAGGTTGATATGGTCAACCCCATGGTGCATCGCTTTATCGCCCTGGAGGGCGAGGCCCTGGTGGCCCACAACCTGAAGGTCCTCCGCAAGGCTGCCCGCCTCTCCCAGGAGGACGTGGCCGAGCGGATGACCCGTCTCGGCTTCAAGTTCCACCAGACGCAGGTCGCCAAGATCGAGAACGGCACCCGCCCGGTCCGCTTCGACGAGGTGATCGGCCTGGCCAAGGCGCTCAGCGTCCCGGCGGCCAACTTCATGACCGAAGCCGTGGCCGGCCCCGACGAACCGGACTACGAACTGCAGGAGGCCGGCTACCGGGTCCAGAAGGCCGAGCAGGAGTGGAGAACCGCCCACGACCTGGAGCAGGCGGCCAAGGCCCGGCTGGAGGAAGCCGAGCGCGAGTACAGCGAGATCGCCGAACGCCTTGCCGCCCAAGGCATCGACGTCGGCCCCGACGACGCCGCGCCCGCCTGGTACCCAGCGCCCAACTCGCCGTTCGACCCCCTGCGCAAGGACCCGTCCGCCGACCGGTGACCCTGCCGGTCGCGTTCGCGGCGGCCGACACCCACGCAGGTCATCGTCCCCGGAGAAGGGCTCGGGACCTAAAACGGACGGCCGCGTCCTCGCCGCCCAAGATCGTTATTGGCTGCGAGCCCGGTCCCTCGTAGCCTGCCCTGCCTGTCCTCATCCGATCCTCTGTCGCCCGATCCCCCGGCGCTACGAACGCCGAGGGCCACCCCGCGGCCCCATCACACCACCGCCCATCCCAACAGTCGCCACGGCGGCGCGTAGCCCCGCGCCGCTGGGAGGAGTTTCCGTGCCCATCGCTGCCACCACGACCGTCATCGAGCGGAAGTGGCACACCACCGCCGAGGTCGCCGAGATGCTCGGCTTCGGCCTCTCCAAGACGAAGATGCTGGTTCTCTCCGGCCAGATCCGCTCCGTCGCCATCGGCCGCAATCGCCGCATCCTGCCCCTGTGGGTCGACGAGTACGTCGCTCGCGTCGTCGCCACCGCCGAGGAGATGGCCGCATGAGTGGCAAGCGCGGTAACGGCGAGGGGTCCATCTACCCCTACCGCAACGGCTTCGCGGCCTATGCCTGGGTCACCACGCCCACCGGCAAGCGCGACCGCAAGTACGTCTACGGCAAGACCCGCACCGAGGTCCACGACAAGTGGCTCAAGCTCCACACCGCGGCCAAGGCCGGCCCCGTGGCCACCAGCACGCCCACGATGGAGCAGTACCTCGCCTTCTGGCTGAAGGAGGAGGTCGAGGTCAACCTCAAGCCGCTCACCGCGGCGACCTACGAGACGGCCGTACGCTTGTACATCGTCCCGTTCCTCGGCTCCAAGCGGGTCGACAAGCTCAGCGTCCGCGACGTGCGCGAGTGGCTCAACAAGCTCGGCACGACCTGCCAGTGCTGTGCCCAGGGCAAGGACGAGCGCCGCCCCAAGGATCGGCGCAAGTGCTGCGCGATCGGCAAGTGCTGCGAGCAGGTCCTGGCCAAGCGCTCCGTCGGCGACGCCCGGACCGTGCTCCGCAGCGCGCTCACCTACGCGATCAGCGAGGAGATGATCTCGCGCAACGTCGCCCAGCTCGTCAAGATGGCCAAGCCGCGAAGCCGCAAGGTCGTCCCATGGTCGGTCGAGGAGGCCAGCCGCTTCCTGGAGTCCGCCCGCACCGCGCGCGACCCGCTGTACGGCGCCTACGTGATGATCCTGGTCCTGGGTCTGCGCAAGGGCGAGGTGCTCGGCCTGCGTTGGTCGGACGTGATGCTCGACCGGGGCGAGATCCTGATCCTGCAGCAGCTCCAGCGGGTGCGCCGCCGGCTGCTGCAGTCCGAGGTCAAGACCGACGCCTCGGAGTCGATGCTCCCGCTGCCCGAGATCTGCCGTGCCGCGCTGCTGCTGCGTCAGAAGCGGCGCGAGGCCGACAAGCTGGCCGCCGGGGAGCTGTGGACCGACTCCGACCTCGTCTTCACCACGCGGTACGGGACGCCGATCGAGCCGCGCAACTTCAACCGCCGCTTCGAGTTCCGCTGCAATGAGGCGGGCGTCCGGCTGATCCGCGTCCACGACACCCGCAAGACCTGCGGCACACTGCTGGCGGCCCTGGACGTCCACCCCCGTGTGGCGATGCAGATCCTCAGGCACAGCCAGTTCGCGGTGACCATGGAGATCTACACCCAGGTCCCCTCGGAGGAGACGCGCAAGGCGCTCCGGAAGCTCGGCGCGACCCTCGACGCCTCCCGGACTGGGGAGCCGGGGGACAGGGAGGACGAGGAACCGGAGGAAGGGACCAGCACGAACTCCGACTCATAGACGAGGCGCTCTGCCGACGGGCCCAGCCAGGTGCGAGCGGCTGGGCCCGTCCGTATCGGAAACGGCACACACTTCACCCGTTCACCGGCAAGTACTGCAGGACTGGCTAGATCTGCATCATCTGGAGGTACAGCGGCGGCGGACGCGATGACCCGAGGCAACGGCAGTCGTCCGGCGCCGCGTCCATGAAATTCGATGAGAGTGGCTGGTCGGCCCTCCAAGGCGTCGGTTCCACGCTCGCCGGAGGAGCGGATAAGGTCGCCCATCGCCAGGTCGAACACCTCGATCGCTTCGTCGGCGACGACCTTCTGGCATCGCGGCCGCGAAGGCGAGGGTGACCACGCGCCGGTGGCCGGCGAGGTTGGCGACGGCCTGGGCGCGGACGGCCTTGGCGAAGCGCATCGTCGGACGCGAATGTTCGGTCGGGGAAATGCTCCAGGACATGCTCGATCCGGTCGAGCTTGGCATCGTAGTCGGGGTCGGTGGATTCCTTCCACGTCTTGGTCCGCTGGAAGGTGACGCCGCGTCGGGCGAGGAGACAGCGCAGGGCCTCGCGGTCGATGCGGATCACCCGGCCGTGGACGCGGCGCAGGTAGGCGAGGAGCTTGCGTATCGACCAGCGGGTGAAGGGCTGGCCGAGCTTGGTGGGTCGGGTGCTGGCCGTCTGGACGATTGGGGTGGGTGTTCGACAAAGGATGTCCTCGGCAACTGGGGCAGCAACGTCGCCGCTACGCACGAGACCACCTTCAACGTCACCTGCCAATGACCCGGCAGTGAGGCGACCGGATGGCGGAGGTGCTGTCGATCGGCTCCGACGCCATCCGGGTCCAGGGGCCAGGGGTCAGGGGTGGACGAGCTTGAACCTGACGAACTCCTCGTTGACGATGAAGATCTCCTCCTCGGCGGCCAGCCACCGCTTGCGGTCCTGCAGCTTGCTGGTCTTGATCCTCTTCTTCGTCCCCGCCACCTTGAGGTAGAACTCGTCGCCGCCCAGGTCCTCGATCTGCCAGCGGGTGCCACAACTGCTCTTCTCCAGCCTGATGTCGGCTCCGTAGAGGCACCAGGTGCGGTACTCGCCCCAGTTGGCGGACGTCGACTCGATGCTGTAGGTGAGGTCGTCGGCGTGCAGGGTGAAGACCAGGGCGGTGCCGTTGCCCGGCTGGTTCGTCAGGAGCGCGTAGTCCCAGCCCGCGTACACCTCGAACGTCGCCCCGCGGCCCGAGTTGGCCTGGACGAGGTAGACGGGGTCGAAGACGGTCTCCCGCTTCGAGGGCGCGGGGTGGGCGAAGCTCGCGGGGAACCGGTGACCGGCGGCGCGGTTCGCGGTGCCCTGGGCCGTCGACGCCGGGGCGGCACCCGCCAGCAGGGCGAGACAGCCGGCCGCGGCGACCGCCGTGCGTCGCAGCGATTGGTGCAGCAGCAGTGACTTCCACATGGGCGTACCCCTCAGCGTTCGGCGTGGCCGGACTTCGATCCATCGGCCATCCTCGCCGTCCGGGAAACGGACTTCAGCGAACGGTTCCGGGGGGGCCAGGGAATTCACACGGAAGAGTGGGTCTCGGGGCGTCGATAAAGGCGACAGGCCCGCTCTCGCCGCGTGACCAAGCAACCCGGCGAACCTATGTGGTCACAGCACTAGCTACATGAACTTCCCGCTGGCGTCACTCAGTCGCAAATAGACTCCGCCGGTGTCGCGCACGTCGTCGTCGAGAGGGGGGCGGGTTACCGTGCCGTAGGCATCGGCGAGGTCCAGCAAGAACTCCAACGACTCCCCGCCAGGCTCCTGCTCCCTGCGCGACCACCCCTCGCGCTCCCCTTCGATGGCTGTTACCAGCTCCATACGGGCCTGGGCGGCCGCAGGGGGCAGCTCCACCGTGACCACCGTAGAGTCCTGCTTCACTTCCCCGTCGGTCTCCGTGGTGACGACCGCCCTGCGTCCGCCGACAACGCGGGCGTAGGCGCGGGCAAGTCCCGCAAGTGCCGCTGCCGCTTCCCCTGCGGGCTTCTGCGCGACACGCGCAGCTTCGGCGCCAATGGCCGCCAGCAGCTTGTCGCGGACCTCGGCTTCGAGCGCCGCGGCGGCTTGCGGATCTGGTGCCGCTGCCCCGGTGCCGGGAGTCAGATCAGGGTTCGCCGTCATTTCCGGGCGCACCTGAATCTGGACGGGGCCCTTCGAGTTGGGCGTGGTTTCGGACACGTCGTCTCCCTTGCTGGCAGGCCCCATGCCTGCCTGACCAGAGCCTGTCATGGCTCAGCGTGATCATACAACTACAGCATCTGGCCGACTGACTGGAAGGCATCGGAGTCCCAGTGCTCACGAGTCAAGTTGCCCTGTGTGACATGTAGTTCACTTTTCGTAGCTGTTCGGGTGTGTGGACCTTCGCATTGGGGGAGGGGCGTTCCCGGGGCCGTCACGGTCTCTGCGGTTCGCGCATTCAGTGGACCGGAGCATGTGGTGCAAGGCCAATCGAGGAGGAGCCTTCATGACCGCTCAGACGACTGCCGCCACGCAGCCGGCGCAGTTCCCGATCACCGAGTCGTTCACCCAGTCCGCCCCTGCCAACCCGCACTGGCGGCTGCTGGGCAGTGCGCGGCTCAACGGGGGCCTGGAACTCACCCCTAATCAGACGTCCCAGGCGGGTACGGCCTTCCTCGACCAGCCGTTCTCCTCCACGCTGGGGGTGACGATCGATTTCGACTACTCCTGTGAGGGTGGTGGCGGCGCGGGGTTCGGCGACGGATTCTCCGTCTACCTGATCGACGGTGCGGAGACGACCGAGCCCGGCGCCCGGGGTGGCGCCCTCGGCTACTCGTTCATCAGCCAGGGAGCGAGCATCCCGGGTGTCACGGCGGGCTACGTCGGTGTCGGATTCGACAACTACGGGAACTTCTCCTCCCCGTCCACCGGTCCCGGCGGGCCGGGCAGGCGTCAGAACACGCTGGCTGTACGCGGCTCCGGCAACCTGATGACCGGGTTTGCCTGGCTCACGGGCGTCGAGGTGCCCGGCGGGTTCCGCGCCACGTGGGAGGAGGGCGCGCACATCCAGGTGTCCGTCATCGACGGGCGTCTGACTGTCCGCCGTTCCAGCAAGGCCGATCCGAACGGCTCGCTGCTGATCGCCGACTTCGACCTCGCGGGCCAGCCCGGGCAGGTCGCGATGCCCGCGACGCTCAAGCTCGGGTTCTCGGCGGGGACCGGCGGCGCCACAGCGGCCCACCGGATCCGGAACCTCACGGTGGCGCTGCCCGTCAACATGCCGCTGGAGATGAGCGGTCCGCAGACGTCCAAGGCCGGTGAGCGGATCTCCTACACCATCGGCCTGCAGAACCTGGGCCCGAACGACGCTCCCGACGCGGTGGTGGAGGGCGCCATCCCCGAGCAGCTGAGCGAGGTGGAGGTGAGCTGCCGTGGGGAGAACGGGGCCAGCTTCGGCGCCGGCTCGGTCGCCGACGGTCTGCGCCAGCCGGTGGACCTGCCCCGGGCCAGCAAGGCGGTCATCACGGTGAGCGGCACCATCGACCCGCGCTACGAAGGCGCTCTCACCTGTACGAGCCTCGTCAAGTCGCCGACCCGCGCGAACACGGCAGCGCAGCAGTCCGGTTCGGTCAGGACCGAGGTCGAACTTCCCCTGATCAGCGTCGGCCAGAGGCAGATCGGAGCCTGGGAGCAGAGCTGGCCCGAAGACGAGAAGGGGTACGTCATCAGCTACACCCTCACCCTGGCCGCCAACCAGGAGCGAGTGGTGATGTGGGAGATCTCCTTCGACGTACCGCCGCGCACACGCGTCAACCCGCAGCAGACCCAGTGGTATGAGGTAATCAAGGACGGCCTTGACGGGACTGTGGTCATCGGCTCCCCGGACTCCTCCCACACCATCGCTCCCGACGAGCCTCTCGACGTGGACATCCAACTGCTCTACCCCTCCCAGCACGATGCCGGAGACGGCACGCTGCGCAACCTGCGTGCCATCGAAGTGGCGCAGCCCTGACCGGTAGCCCTGTGTGCTCGGGTCCGCACCCCTCCGCATCGCGGCAGGCGGTGCGGGCCCGGCCGGGGCCCGCATCCGCTCGTCGAACCAGGGCGGAGACTGGGAAGCCTTCGAGTCCAGCGTCGATCCGGGGCCGGGTCGCCACTCGTGCCTTCACGCCGTGACGCCGGCCTGACCCAGCGTGCTCGGGTTCCCTGCTTCGGCAGGTTGAACGGGTATCTGGCACAGGTTGTGTGGCGGACTGGGCCAGTGGCGAGACACGAGGGTGCCGAATTCGGCGAACCAGCAGGGCAGCGGCCCTACTTGGTAGAGGCATCATGGCTCGGCGGGGTAGGACCAAAACCATTGAGGGGACCGGGGTGGCGGAGTCCTTTGGACGTTCAGAGGAGCGTGGGAGGTTGGGAGATAGGTGGGGTATCCGGTCGTCGCTCGGCGGTCATCGTGAGGGGGCCGGTACTCAAGATGGCGTAGCCGCGTGGGCGGATGGGGCGGTCGGAGCGGGGGCGCAGCCGCCATTGGCGGGCGATCGTGGCGAGCACGATGGTGGCTTCGTTGAGGGCGAAGGTGTCGCCGATGCATTTGTGGGCTCCCGCGGCGAAGGGGATGTGTGCGCAGCGGGCGGGTTTGGCTTGGCCGGGGAGCCAGCGGCCGGGGTCGAAGACAGCGGGGTCGGGGAACAGGGCGGGGTCGTGGTGGTTGGCGTAGGGGCTGTAGTAAACGTAGGTGCCGGAGCTGATGGGGTGGCCACCGAGGTGGGTGTCGGTGACGGCGAGGCGGGGCATCAGCCAGGCTGGGGGGTACATGCGCAGAGTTTCGTTCACGGTTGCTCGCACGTAGGTGAGTTTGGGCAGGTCGTCGTGCGTCACTGGTCGGCCTGCGATGACTTCGTCGACTTCGGCGTGGAGTCTGGCTTCGACTTCGGGCCATTTACCGAGCAGGTGCAGCGCCCAGGACAGTGCCTGGGCGGTCGTCTCGCTGGCCGCGACGAGCAGGGTGATGAATTCGTCGTGGATCTGCTGGTCGGACATGGGGGCGCCGGTCTCTTCGTCGCGGGCCGCCATGAGTGCGGACAGTGCGTCGTCGTGTTCGGCTTCACCGGCTCGGCGGTCGGCGATGAGCCGGGCGGTCAGGGCCTTGAGCCGGCTGACGGCCTGCCGGAACCGCTGGTGGCCCGGAGTGGGGAGATCGTGCAGCCAGGGGACGGGCAGGGCTGCGCGTTGGCCGACTCCTTTGAAGGCGATGGGCAGCGAGCGGACGATCTCATCGACTGCTTCTGCTGCCAGCGGGCCTGAGTACAGGCACTTGGCCACGATGGTGGTCGACAGCCGGTACATCTCGTGGTTGACGGCGACGGCTTGGCCGTCCTGCCAGGATCCGGTCGTCGCGGCGGCCACTTCTTCCATCACGGGGCTGTAGTCCGGCAGGCGGGCCGAGTGGAATGCCGGCTGTACGAACCGGCGGTTGCGACGGTGCACGTCCCCGTGGGTGGTGGCGATGCTGTCGCCCTCCAGGATCCGCACGGCCTCGAATGCGGGGCCGCCGCGGATGAAGTCGCCGCGGCGGGTGGTCAGCATCTGATGGACCAGTTCCGGGTCGTTGACCACGTAGGCCTGCTTCGGGCCGGGGCGGAAGGCGACGAGGTCGCCGAGGGGGCGCTGGGTGGTGAGGAATTCCAGCGGCCGGAAGTACAGCCACCAGGCGTGGCCGATCAGGGGGAGTTTTCCGGGCGCGGACCCGATCGAGGCCGGCGCGTGGGGGGTGTGGTCGATGGGCATGGCGCCTCCCTTGCTCAGCACTGGTGTTCCGTCATCTGCGGGGTGTCACGTGCGGTGGGGTGCGGAGTTCTTGCCGGGGGCCGGCTGTTCCCGGCTCGCGGGACCGCCACTGCTGGCGCGCTGGCGTTTGATTGCCGTGTCGAGCAACCGGGTCAGCGTGACGGGTGCGGTCCGGCGCGCGCGCCACAGTGTCTTGGTGCCCCGGCCCGGGAAGCTGAACAGCTGCCCTCGTCGCAAGGCAAGCTGGGCTGCTTGGTAGATCGCGGCGGGCGGCAGGCCGGGCCTGTCGTTGATCACATCGGGATGATCGCGGCGCAGGCCCTGCAACATGGGCGTCTCCACTGCCGCCGGGCACACGCAGACGACCTGGATCCCCGCGCGGCGGCATTCCGCCGCGAGGACTTCGCAGAAAGCGATGACGGCGGCTTTCGAGGCACTGTAGGCACCGATATCGGTCAGAGGAATCCACCCGGCGATGGAGGCGATGGCGATAAAGGATCCGCCGCCCCGATCCGTCAGGAAGGGGACGGCGGCCCTGGCCACGTGGACCGTACCGAGGTAGTTCACGCGCATGGCCCGTTCGAAGTCTGCGGCGGACTGTTCCAGGACCCGGCCCAGCGCAGCGATGCCCGCGCAGTGGACCACCTGGCCGAAGGAACCGACGGTGGTGTGAGCGTCCTGCACTGCCTCGCGGGTCGCCGCCTGGTCGCCCACATCGCAGACGAACGGGGTGACCAGGGGCGACGATGCGGCCAGCGCGCGCAGTCCGTCCTCGTCGATGTCGATCGCGGCCACACGTGTGCCTCGTGCCGCGAGCTCCGCCGCGGCGTACCGGCCGACGCCGCTCGCAGCACCGGTGACCAGCGCGGCGGCCAGGGGCTCAGGTGATGTCCGCATGCGCGATCTCCTCGGTAGGGCGGGTGGTGTGCGGGTCACGGGTAGAGGACTTCTTCGAAGTAGCCGGGGCCGGAACTGGGGAGTGACTCCGTGCTTAGGTAGCGCAGTGTTTCGGTTTCCCACGCGTGGTAGCCGCTCACCCATGCGGTCATCACCTCGATGTAGGCGTCCACCACAGCCCGTTGACGCGGTGTGAGGCCCAGCTGCGCGTACATGGCAGGCACTTCGCGGGCCAGGTGCTGGAAGCGCCTACAGCGCCGGCTGACCTCTTTGCGGGCGGCCGCTACGGATTCCGCGCGGGAGCAGCGTCGTTCGTGCTCGATGACGAGGACGAGATTGTCCATGTCCCCGCGGGCTTCCTCCTTCTCCAGCGAGTACACGTCGTTGCACATCAGCGTGATGTCCACAGCGATCTCGCGCATGATCCTGAGCTGCGGGCTGTGGAAGGCTGCCGGGGGGACGGAGATTCCGGCCGCCCGCTCGCCCAGGGAGAGCGGCAGCCCGGTAGCGGCGATTCCCCGGCGGACCTGCAGGTACTGCTCCATATCGGTGGGAACCCCGCGGCATCGGTTGATGGCCTCGTGCGCGTGGGTGGCGAAGTAGTACTCCCACTCGTGGGCGGCTCGGGCCAGCCAGGAGGGCGGCGCTCGGTGCGTGCTGCGCTGCCAGAGGTCGGCGAAGGCGGCCGAACACGGACTGTGGCCGCTGTACGGCCTGGCGCCGTGCACGATGTCGATGAAGCCCTGGCATACAGCAGCGACGCGGTCGGGGGCCTGCCCCAGCGGGCCGTCGAACTGGTCGTCGAAGATGAAGAAGAACGCCATGGCATCGGCGCACAGGTCCAGCTCCGGCCCCTCGGCGTAGGGGAACCCGTAGGCGGCGAGCCGCGGAATGTCCCATGACACGTACCAGTCCACGGATTCCTGGCGCACTGCCAGGCCGTGTTGCTGCACCCATTCCAGGTTGCGGCTGCGGGAGGCGTCCAGGCTCGTGCTGACGCGCAGCGGGAAGGGGAGGTCGAACTCAGTGTCCTGCGGCACGGCACCTCCCTAGGGGTTCATGCACGGGACGACGGGAGAGGTGGTCCCTTGGGGACGGGCAAGGCGGCCGCCGCAGGCAGCGCCCGGATGGACTGTTTCGTGACGTGCGCAGCACGGTGCCGCGGCGGCAGGTGACGCGATGCCCAGAGAGCTGGCCGGCACGCATCTCACCCCAACCTTCAGCTATGCGACTTCCCAGTAGGCAATCACAGGGCCAGGCTCGTACAACAGGTCGATTCCGAGCCGGAGGTGTTGAACATTCAGCGACATTGAACGTGCCTTTGAGCCCGGCGCGTAACGACTGCCGCGACCCGGCCCGACTGCTCCGGCGCACGCCTCGCCACCTCACGCCACCAGGGGCCGCACCCGGTCGCGCCCGCATGCCTCGGACGCTGGCGACGGGCTATCCGGTGTGCGTGGAGGCTGGCCTCCGCCGTACGCCGCAGGTTATGGCTAGCGTCCGCTGAGGAGCTCGGTTGCCTGGTGCTGGGTTTGAGGTACCCGTGCGGCTGCTTATGTCCCAGGTCACATCCGCACGTCGGCGGGAGGTCCGGATTGCCGACGCTTCCTCAGCAAGTGTTGCTGGCGGTCGGTCAAGGTCAGGGCGGTTGCTGTACTTCCGTGCGGGCACATACGTCAGAGGCCCTACCGGATCTCTCCGATAGGGCCTCTGACCTGGGTCGGGGTGGCGGGATTTGAACCCACGGCCTCTTCGTCCCGAACGAAGCGCGCTACCAAGCTGCGCCACACCCCGGTCTTGCGGTTTGTCGCTCTGTCTCCTTCGCGACGAGTAGAACTCTACCGGACGCTCGCCGAGACACGAAATCCGGTTTCGGGCGGGCGTCCGGTGGGGGTCAGCGGGGGGCCGGGGTGAGGGTGAGGAGGGTGGCTTCCGGGGGGCAGGCGAAGCGGACGGGGGTGTAGCGGTTGGTGCCGCAGCCCGCGGAGACGTGGAGGTGGGAGCGGTGGCCGCCGGCGGTGTGGGTGGAGAGGCCCTTCACGCGGCGGGTGTCGATGTCGCAGTTGGTGACGAGGGCGCCGTAGAAGGGGATGCAGAGCTGGCCGCCGTGGGTGTGGCCGGCCAGGATCAGCGGGTAGCGGTCGGCGGTGAAGGCGTCGAGGACGCGCAGGTAGGGCGCGTGGACGACGGCGAGGGAGAGGTCGGCGTCGGGGGAGGGGCCGCCGGACACGGCGCTGTAGCGGTCGCGGCGGATGTGCGGGTCGTCGAGGCCGGTGAATTCGAGGTCGAGGCCGTTGACGGTGAGGCGGCCGCGGGTGTTGGTGAGGTCGAGCCAGCCGGCGGCGTCGAAGCCGTCGCGGAGCTTCTCCCACGGGTTGTGGACGGCGCCGGAGATGCCGCGGCCGGCGGTGCCGTCGGGGTTGTTCATGCCGTGGACGCCGCTGCGCATGGCCTGGAGGTAGCGCGCCGGGTTCTTGCGGGCCGGGCCGTAGTAGTCGTTGGAGCCGAAGACGTAGACGCCGGGGAAGTCCATGAGGGGGCCGAGGGCGTCGAGGGTGGCGGGGACGCCGAGCGGGTCGGAGAGGTTGTCGCCGGTGTTGACCACGAGGTCGGGGCGCAGGCCGGCCAGGCTCTTCAGCCAGCGCTGCTTCTTGCCCTGGCCGCTCACCATGTGGATGTCGGACACCTGCAGGATCCGGAGGGGCCGGGCGCCGCGGGGGAGGACGGGGACCTCGACCCGGCGGAGGCGGAAGGCCCGGACCTCGTACCCGGCGGAGTAGGCGAGGCAGGCGGCGCCGGCGGCGGCGATGCCGAGGGGAACGGAGTACAGCGGTCGCATCAGCCCATGCTCTCAGACGGTGGATCAGCCGGGGGACGTCCGGAGGGGTCGGCGGTGGCGGGGCCGGTGCCGGCGGGGGTGGGGGCCGGCGGGGGCGTTCCCGCGGAGTCGCGGCGGGCGCGCAGGGCACGGACCTCGTGGAGGTTGCCGCAGCGTTCCATCGAGCACCGGCGGCGGCGGCCGGGCCGGGAGGTGTCGACGAAGATCAGCCGGCAGTCGTGGGCGCCGCACTCGCGGACCCGGTCCGCGTGCGGGCCGGTGAGCAGGGCGATGGCCTCCCGGGCGAAGGTGGAGGCCGGCTGGGAGCCGTCGGCGGGCAGGGGGGCGGCGGCGGTGCCGTCGGGGGCGATCCGGGGGACCAGCGGGGGTGCTCGGCGGCGCGGTCGAGGGTGGCGTGGTCCTCGGCGGTGCCCGGGGCGCCGTGGGCGCGGGTGGCGGCGAGGCGCCGGAGCGCGTCGCGCGGGGCGCGGGCGGCGGCGAGCTCGGGGACGGTGACCCGGACGGCGTCGGGGGCAGCCGCAGGCGGGACCGCGGGAGCCAGGCGGTGAGGTCGTCGGGCCGGTGCAGCACCTCGAAGCGGGCGTACTCGCCGGGGCCGCCGGTGGTGAGCAGTTCGAGGCAGAGGGCGCCGGGGTCGAAGTGGAAGCCGGTGCCCGCGCGGGTGGTGAGGACCAGCCCGGGCGGGGTGGCGCTCCGGTCGTGTCCGTCGGTCATCCGGCCGGGATAGGTGTGACCGGGTGAACAGGTTACGGGCCTGGAGGGTCGCGGAGGGGCGCGGTGGGCCGTGGAGGGCGGCGGAGGGCCGCGGGAGGTGGACCGGGGGAGGACGGCAGGTGCCCGCCGGTACGGGCTGGCGGGCACCCGGGGGCGACGGTCAGGACGCCGGGTCGACGCCGACCTTCACGACCGCGTTGGCCTTGTCGACGAAGACGACGGCCGGCTTCAGGTCCGCGGCCTCGTCGTTCTCGACCGAGGCGTAGGCGATGATGATCACGGTGTCGCCCGGGTGGACCAGACGGGCCGCGGCGCCGTTGATGCAGACCACGCCCGAGCCGCGCTCGCCCTCGATGACGTAGGTCTCCAGGCGGGCGCCGTTGTCGACGTCGACGACGTGGACGAGCTCGCCGGGCAGCAGGTCGGCGTTCTCCATCAGCACCGGGTCCAGGGTCAGCGAGCCGACGTAGTGCAGCTCGGCCTGGGTGACGGTGGCGCGGTGGATCTTCGACTTCAGCATGGTGCGTCGCACGTTCTCAACCTCACAGGTGTGGATTTCGACAGGGCAGTACGGACGTACGGAAGTGCGGAGGTGCGGGCGGTTCGGCAGTACGGGCGGTGCGGCGGTACGGGTCGGTTCAGCGGGTGAGGCGGGTGAGGTGGGTGAGGCGGGTGAAGGCGAGCGAGACGTTGTGCCCGCCGAAGCCCGAGGCGTTGCAGAGGACGGCGGCGGGGCCGGCCGGCAGTTCGCGCGGGGTGTCCCGGACCACGTCCAGCCCGAGGCCCTCCTCCGGGTGCTCCAGGTTGAGGGTCGGCGGGACGACGCCGTCGGACAGGGACAGGACGGCCGCGACCGCCGCGAGCCCGCCGGCGGCGCCCAGCAGGTGGCCGGTCATCGACTTGATCGCCGAGACCGGGACGGCGTCCGGTCCGAAGACCGTGCGCAGCGCCGCGGCCTCGGCCGCGTCGCCGGCCGGGGTGGAGGTGGCGTGCGCCTGGACGTGCCGGACCGCGGCCGGGTCGAGCCGGGCGTCGGCCAGTGCCCGGCGCAGTGCGGCGACCGGGCCGCCGCCGTCCGGTCGCGGGCCGGTCGGGTGGTGGGCCTCGGAGGCCAGTCCGGCGCCCGCGAGGACGGCGTACGGGTGCGCCCCGCGGGCCCGGGCGTGACGCTCGCTCTCCAGCACCAGCACCCCGGCGCCCTCGCCGAGGACGAAGCCGTCGCGGTCCCGGTCGAACGGCCGGGAGGCGCGGTGCGGCTCGTCGTGGCGGCCGGAGAGGGCGCGCATGGAGGCGAACGCGGCGGCGACCAGCGGGTGGACGCCCGAGTCCGCGCCGCCCGCCACCACGACGTCGGCGCGGCCGAGCCGGATCAGGTCCAGCGCGGTGGCGATGGCGTCCGCGCCGGCCGCGCAGGCGGTGGCCGGGGCCGACGCCTGCGCCCGGGCGTTGACCTCCAGGGCGGCCAGCGCGGCGGTGTGATTGCCCATCAGCATCGCCACGGCGTGCGGCGAGACCCGGCGGGCCCCGCGGGTGCGCAGTTCCTCGTGGTTGTGCACGACGGTGTGCACGCCGCCGATGCCGGTGCCGAGCACCACCGCGACCCGCTCCGGGTCCGGGGCGCCGGGGGTGCCGGCCGGCCCGGTGTGGCCCGCGTCCGCCCAGGCCTCGCGGACGGCGGCCAGGCCGAAGGCACCGACCCGGTCCACCCGGCGGGCGAGCACCCGGTCCAGCAGCTCGCCGGGCTCGGCCGCGGCCCGTGCCGCGATCCGGACCGGGAGCTCGGCCGCCCAGGGTTCGTCCAGGGCCGCAACGGCTCCGCGCCCGGCGAGCAGCGCCGACCAGGTGTCCTTGGCCGTCGCTCCGAGGGGGGTGACCGCGCCGAGGCCGGTCACCACGACGGTGTCACCGCTGCGGTCGTCCGTCATGCCGACTCGGACTCCATGGCGGCGACCAGGCTCAGCGGCCGGATGTCGGTCCAGTTGTGCTCGATGTAGTCCAGCGACTCCTGGCGGCCGGCCTTCTCGTGGGCCACCGTCCAGCCCGCCGGGACCTCGGCGAACGACGGCCAGAGGGAGTGCTGCCCTTCATCGTTGCGCAGCACCAGGAACGTGCCGTCCGGGTTGTCGAAGGGGTTCTGCATCAGACTCGTGCCTTTCGTTGCGGGGCGCTCGGTGGGTCGTGCTACGGGTCGTTCTGCGGGTGGTGTGTGGGGCGGTGTGCGGGTCGCTCGGTGGGCCGGGCCGCGGGGGCCGTAGAGGTTGCGGAGGCCGTGGGGGCCGTGCGGCCGTATCGGTGCGGTCGGGTCCCGTGGCCGGTCGGGCCGGAGGGTGCGGTCAGCGGGTGTCGGGGTCCGCGAAGACCGTTCGGGTGGTGGTCGGGACGCACAGTGCGGCCAGGCGCCGCGGGGTGCGCTGTTGGAAGATCGCGCGGATGTCGACCGGGTGGCCGAACACGGCCTCGATCCGGCCGGACAGCCGCAGCGCGGCCAGTGAGTCGCCGCCGCGGGCGAAGAAGTCGTCGTCCGCGTCGAGGGGTTCGGGTTCGGCGCCACCGGACGAGCCGAACGAGCCGGACGAGCCCGACGACCCGGACGACCCGGATGAGCCGGCAGGGCCCGACGCCCCGGACGCGCCCGACGGCCCGGCCGGGCGGCCCGCCGCGCCGATCGCCTCGGCGGCCAGCACCGCCAGGGTGTCCCGGGCGGCCCGCAGGGCGTCGGAGTCGGGCAGCAGTTCGCCGACCTTCGCCGCCGGCCGTTCGGCGATCGCGTGCAGCAGCGTGACCAGCAGTTCGCCGGCCCGTTCCGCGACCGCGGCCGGGACCAGTTCCGGCCGGTGGCTGAGCGCGAGGTGCAGCCGCTGCTCCGGGGTGACGGTCAGCCGGACCGGGTAGTGGTACGGGTCCTGGCCGTAGGTGTCGGCGATCCGCAGGTCGCCGGACGACCGGCCGGGGGCGGGCGCCGTCCCGACCGCCTCGGCGGCGGCGTAGTTCTCGAACACCAGGCAGCTGTCGAAGAGCCGGCGCTGGCCGGCGGCGCGCAGGATCTCGCCGAGCGCCAGGTACCGGTGCGGGGCGAGTTCGGTCTGCTCCCGGTGGAGGTCCCGCAGCAGGGTGTCCAGCCCGGTGTCCGGGTCCAGCCGCACCCGGACCGGCACGGTGGTGACGAGCAGGCCGACCAGGTCCTCGTGGCCGGGCAGTTCCGGGGTGCGGATCGACCCGGTGGCGCCGAAGACCGGTTCGGGGGCCCCGGTGAGGCGGTGCAGGGTGAGCGCCCAGGCCGCCTGGACCACCGTGTTGAGGGTGACGCCGTGTGTGCGGGCGGCCCGGCGGAGGGCTTCGGTGGTCTCCTCGGGGAGTTCCGCGGTGCGCCGCAGCGGTTGGGCGTGGACCCGCGCGGGGTCGCCGTCCGGTACGAGCAGGGTCGGGTCGGCACCGGACAGCGCCTTCTGCCAGGCGCCGCGCGAGGCTTCGGCGTCCTGCCGGGCCAGCCAGTCGAAGTGCCGGCGGTACGGGACGGTGTCGGGCAGGTCGGTGTCGTCGCCGTCGTGCCGGTACAGGTGGGCCAGGTCGCGCAGCAGGATCGCGCTGGAGCGGCCGTCGACGAGGATGTGGTGGAGCGTCAGCACCAGCAGGTGGCGCCGTTTGCCGAGGCGCGCCAGCAGACCGCGGACCAGCGGGGAGCGGGCCGGGTCGAACGGTTCCCGGCGTTCCTCGGCGAGGGTCTCGCGCCGCTTGGCCTGGTCGGCGCGGCGCAGGTCGAGCTCGCGCCAGGGGGCTTCGACGCGTTCGTCCAGGACCTGCACGGGTTCGCCGGAGGGCAGCAGGTCGAAGCGGGCGCGCAGGGCTTCGTGGCGCCGGACCAGGGTCCGGAAGGCGGTGCGCATCCGGTCCGCGTCCAGGTCGCCGTCGAGTTCCAGCACGGTCTGGACGGTGTGCAGGTCGGGGGCGCCGTGTTCGTAGCGGGCGTGGAAGAGCAGGCCCTGCTGGGTGGGGGTGAGCGGGAGGACGTCGGCGACCGGGCCGTCCTGGGCGAGGGCGTCCAGTTCGTCCTGGGTGATCCGGACCAGGGGCACGTCGGAGGGGGTGAGTCCGTGGGCCGCCGGGCGGGCGGCGAAGGCGGCGAGGGCGCGCAGTGCGGTGGTCCACTCCTCGGCGAGGGCCCGGACCTCGTGTTCGGCGAGCAGACCGGGGGACCAGGACCAGGTGGCGGTCAGCCGCAGGCCGCGGCCGCCGTCCTCGGCCACCGCGTTGACCTCCAGCGGGTGGGCCATCGGCTGGTCGGGGTGGACGGGCGGGGCGGCGGTCTCGCCGGCCGGGCGCCAGTGCGCCTCGGGGCCGGCGGTGAACCGGCCGAGGTAGTTGAAGGCGAGCTGGGGGTGGGGGAGTGGGCCGAGGGCGGCGCGGCCGTGGTCGTCGAGGTAGCGCAGCAGTCCGTAGCCGAGGCCGTGGTCGGGCACGCCGCGCAGCTGCTCCTTGACGGCCTTGAGGGCGCGGGCCAGGTCGGCGTCGTCGAGCGCGGCGGTGCCGGGGGTGAGCAGGACCGGATGCAGGGTGGTGAGCCAGCCGACGGTGCGGCTGAGGTCCAGGCCGTCGAGGTCCCGGCGGCCGTGGCCCTCCAGGTCGACGAGGAGTCCGCCGGTGCCCCGGGAGCGGGCGGCGGCCAGGGCGAGGGCGGTCAGCAGGACCTCGTCGGGGCCGGCGCGGAAGGCCGTGGGCAGGGTGGTGAGCAGCGCCTCGGTCTCGGCGGGGGTGAGTTCGACGGTCAGGCTGCGGGCGGCGCCGTGCACGTCGCGGGCCGGGTCGGCGGCGCGGTCGGTGAGCTGCGGGCCGGCCTCGGTGAGGGTGCGCCGCCAGTGGTCCAGCTGGGCCGTGACGTGGGGGCGGCCGGCGGCGTCGGCGAGGGTCTCGTACCAGCGCCGCAGCGAGGTGGGGACCGGGTCGAGCCGGGCGGGTTCGCCGGTGCCGGCGGCCTGCCAGGCGGCGTGCAGGTCGGGGAGCAGGACGCGCCAGGAGACGGCGTCCACGGCGAGGTGGTGGACGACGACGAGGAGGCGGCCGGAGGCGGTGCCGGCGTCGAACCAGACGGCCTGGAGCAGGTTCCCGGCGCGCGGGTCGAGCCGGTGGGCGGCCTCGGCGGCGTGTGCGGTGACGGCCGCGGCCAGGGCGTCCGGGGTGAGCCCGGCGACGTCGATCCGGCGGACGTGGTGGGCCGGGTCGCCGGTGCCGGCCGGGGGGACGGTCAGCGACCAGTCCTCGGCGAGCCGCATGCGCAGCGCGCCGTGCCGGTCGAGCAGGGCGCGGACCGCGCCGGTCAGTTGTTCCAGGCCGAGTCCGGGCGGCACGGTGAGCAGCGTGGACTGGTTGAACTCGTCGACGGGGCCTCCGAGTTCGCGGAGCCGGTGGACGATGGGCGGCGCCGGGAAGTCGCCTTCCCCGGCGTCGTGGGTGACCGGGGCGGCCGTTCCGGCCGCGGGGCCGGACAGCGTGGCGAGCGCGGCCGCCGTGCGGTGCTCGAAGACCTGCTTGGCGGTCAGTTCGAGGCCGGCGCCGCGCGCCTTGGCGACCAGCTGCAGGGAGGTGATCGAGTCGCCGCCGAGTTCGAAGAAGCCGTCGTGGACGGAGCGGACGTCGCGGTTCAGCACCTCGCCGAACAGCCTGACCAGCAGTTCCTCGATCCGGTTGCGCGGCGGGCGGCCGCCGGCGCGGTCCTCGGCCCGGTCGGGGACGGGCGGCAGCGCGGCGCGGTCCAGCTTTCCGTTGGGCGTGAGCGGGATCTCCGGCACGGGGACGAAGGCGTCCGGCACCATGGCGGAGGGCAGCCGGGAGGCGACGTGCTCGCGCAGTTCCGCGGCTTCGGCGGCGCCGTCCAGGACGAGGTAGGCGACCAGCCGGTCGGCCGGCGGACCGGCCTGGACGACGACCACGCAGTGCCGCACCGCCGGGTGCCGGCACAGTTCCGCCTCGATCTCGGCGGGCTCCACCCGCTGGCCGCGGATCTTGACCTGGTCGTCGGCGCGGCCGAGGTAGACGAGTTCGCCGTCGGCGCCCCAGCGGGCGATGTCGCCGGTGCGGTACATCCGCTCGCCGGGCGCGCCGAAGGGGTCGGCGACGAAGCGTTCGGCGGTCACGCCGGGGCGGCGCACGTAGCCGCGGGCCAGGCTCGGTCCGGCGATGTAGACCTCGCCGGGCACGCCGACCGGGACGGGCCGCAGCCAGGTGTCGAGGACGTGCATCGCGGCGCCCGGGATCGCCCTGCCGATCGGGACGGCGCCGGGGGCGATCGGGTCGTCGGGGCCGCTGCGGAACTCCATGCAGCCGACGGTGGCCTCGGTCGGGCCGTACTCGTTGACGGCGGTGGCGGTCGGGTTGCCGGCCCGCCAGGCGCGCAGCATCGCACCGGACAGCTGTTCGCCGCCGACCACCAGGTCGCGGGTGGGCGAGAGCCAGGCGTGGGTGTCCGCGAGCAGCGGCATCTGGCTGGGCGTCACCTTGGCGAAGGTGGCCGGGCCGAGGCCGGCCGGGGCGGTCTCGGTGAGTTCGGCCATGTGCACCCGGCCGCCGGCGGTGAGGCCGCCGAAGACGCCGGTGACGGTGAAGTCGAAGGAGATCGGGGACTGCACGATCGCGGTCCCGGCGAGCCCCGGGTAGGTGTTCCGGGCGAACTCCAGGTAGACGCCGACGGAGCGGTGTTCGACCTGGACGCCCTTGGGACGGCCGGTGGATCCGGAGGTGTAGATCAGGTAGGCGCCGTTGCCGGGGCGCAGCGGGCGGGTCCGTTCGGCGTCGGTGACGTTGCCGTCCGGGTGCGGTTCGGCCAGGAGGTCGGCGGGCCGCAGTGCCTCGGCCGGGAGGTCGCCGGGGGCGCGGTCGGTGAGCACCGCGGCGGGCCGGGCGTCCCGGAGCATGAAGGCGATCCGTTCGGCCGGGAGGGCCGGGTCGATCGGCAGGTAGGCGGCGCCGGACTTGAGCACGCCGAGCAGGGCGACGACCAGGTCGGCGTCGTGCGGGAGCAGGACGGCGACCACGGACTCGGGTCCGACGCCGCGCGCGATCAGGGCGCGGGCGATCCGGTTGGCGGCGGCGTTGGCGTCCCGGTAGCTGAGCGTGCGGTGCCGGTCGGAGAGCGCGACGGCGTCCGGCGCCGCGTCGACCCGGGCCTCGAACAGTGCGGGCACGGTGGTCACGGGCGCGGGGCCGCGGGCCGGGACGCCGGGGACGGGCAGGGCGGCCCGGGCGGCGTCGTCGAGGAGGTCGAGGGCGGCCACCGGGGTGTCCGGGGCGGTGGCGAGGGCGGTGAGCGCGGCTTCCAGCCGGCGCAGCACGCCGCGGGCCAGGTCGGCGTCGAACACCTCGCGGCGGTGGGTGAGTTCGAGGATCAGCCGGTCGCCGGGGACGACCACCAGGCTGAGCGGGTAGTGGGTGGAGCCGCGGGCGCCGTTCGGGTCGGCGGCCACCAGGTCGTCGGCGACCGGGGAGATCCGCAGTCCGGCCACCGGCCGGGCGGCGCGGTCGTTGCCGCCCGGGTCGGCGAGCGCCAGGAAGGTGTCGAAGAGGGTGCCGTGGCCGGCGGTCCGCTGGATCTCGGGCAGCGGGAGGTGGTGGTGTTCGGTGAGCGCCGACTGTTCACGCTGCACCCGGTCCAGCAGGGCGTGCAGCGGTTCGGCCGGGTCCAGGCGCACGCGCACCGGAACGGAGTTGATGAGCAGTCCGACCATCTCCTCGACCCGGGGGGCCGCGGCGGAGCGCACCGAGACGGTCTGTCCGAAGACGACGTCGGTCTTCCCGGTCAGCGAGGCGAGGGTGAGCGCCCAGGCCGTCTGGGCGACGGTGTTGAGGGTCAGGCCGCGGGCCCGGGCGGCGTCCCGGACGGCGGTGGTGAGGTCGGCGGGGAGTTCGGCGGTGACCAGGTCGGGGAGTTCCTCGGCCGCGCCGGTGTGCTCGGGGCCGGTCACGGTGGGCGCTTCGAGCCCGGCGAGGGCCAGCTGCCACGCCTGTTCGGACACCCGGGCGTCGCGCTTGGCCAGCCAGGCGAGGTAGCCGGTGGCGGGGACGGCCTTCGGCAGGGCGGTGTCGTCGCCGCCGGCCGCGTAGATCGTCACCAGGTCGCGCAGCACGGTCGACAACGACCAGCCGTCCAGCAGGATGTGATGATGCGTCAGGGCGAGGACGTGCGACTCGGGGGCGGTCCGGACGATCGAGAAGCGGATCAGCGGCGGGGCGCCCAGGTCGAAGCCGCGCAGCCGCTCCTCGGTGAGGTGGCGGGCCAGGTCGGCGTCCGCGGCGCCGTCCAGGTCGAGTTCGGTGACCGGCGCGGTGACCTTGCGGTGCACCAGTTGCACGGCCTGCCCGTTCTTCCGCTGCTGGAAGGAGGTGCGCAGCGCGGCGTGCCGGTGGACCACGGCCCGGCAGGCGGCGCGCAGGCGGTCCCGGTCGAGCGGGCCGTCCAGCCGCAGCGCGGCCTGGCTGACGTACGCGTCGACGCCGTCCTGGCCGAGCAGCGAGTGGAAGAACAGCCCCTCCTGCAGGGGCGCGAGCGGAAGGACCGCTTCCAGCGGTGAGTCGTGGGCAGGCACTGGGTGGTCTCCAACCGGGGCGGGTTGCGGTCGCGCGGTCCGCGGGCGACGTCCGGCGCGGACCGGCCGGGATCGCCGGGGCAGTGGGGCTGGGGCACATCAGAGGTGTCCGGGGCCGTCCGGCAGGCCCGCGTCGGCCATGCTTCCGGCTGCCGCGCGGCCCGGCCAGGCAAGTGCCCGGCAATCGGAATTGCATTCCAGCTGCCGATCGCGTGTAACGGTCTCCACCAGGGGAATTCGGTTCTGCGGAGGCGTCCGGAAGACGTCCCTATTCCACCGGCGGGGGCTGCAGTAGGGTGCCTCTGCGCCGATCTGACGAGGCCGCGCCCGTGCTCACGGCACCGGTGCCGACGCGGGCGCCTCACACACGATGGGATTTCCCCGTGAAAGACAACATGGTCGAGATTCTGACCGCAGCCGTTCTGCTGTTCGGACTTGTCCGCGAGTTCAGGGACCAGCGCTTAACCGCTCTCCTGTGGGTGCTCCCGCTGATTCCGATCGCGGTCGGAGCCCTCCAGGACGACCTGATCGACCAGCACCGGAGCGGCGCCTCGATCGGGCTCGGTGCGGCGATCACCGGGGTCGGTCTGGTGCTGGGCGTGGCGTACGGCGCGCTGCTCCCGCTGACCCGGGACGCCGCCGGGTACGCCGTGTTCAAGGGCGGCCTGTACGCGGTGGCGGTCTGGGCGGGCCTGCTGGTCTCCCGGACGGCCTTCTTCAAGGTCGGGCAGAACCAGGACATCCGGACCGGGTTCGGCTTCCTGGCCATCTCGTTCGGCGCGATGCTGTTGGCGCGCACGCTGGTCGTCACCGTCCGGTCCCGGAAGCGCGTGCCCGCCGGCTCGGCGGCCTGAGGCGGCGGGGCGGCGCTTCCGGGGCGGGCCGGGTCGGTCAGGCCGGCGTCAGGCTCCGGATGTCGCCGCCCAGGTCGCCGGCGGTCAGCGCCGCCCACATGACCCGGCGGCGCGGCTTGCCGCTGGAGGTGACGGCGAGGCCGCCGCGCGGCACCTCGACGGCGAGCAGGTCGGCCTCGTTGCCGAGGGCCTCGGAGAGCACCGCGTGCGCGGCGGCCTGCCACTGCGGGTCGGGCTTCTCCAGGACGACCACGCCGGTCGCGCGGTCCTCGCGGTGGCCCAGCAGGACGGCCACCCGCCGCTGGGGGATGCCGAGTTCGTGGAGCTTGGCCTCCAGGCTCTCGGCGAAGACCATCTTGCCGCGGACCTTGACGCCGTCGCCGAGCCGGCCGACCACGTAGAGCTGGCCCTCGTGCAGGAAGCCGGCGTCGCCGGTGTGCAGCACGCCGCCGTCGAGCACCGTGCCGGAGGCCGTGCCCGCGGCGCCCTGGTAGCGGGTGCCGAGGGTGTTCCCGCTCACCAGCACCTCGCCGACCACGCGGTCCGCCACCTCGGCGCCCTCGTCGTCCACCACGGTGACCGTCACACCGCGCAGCGGACGGCCGCAGCCGACGAAGCGCCCGGCCTGGTCGCCCTCCAGGGTGACCTCGCTCCAGCCCTCGCCGATCGGCAGGCCGGTGACCGCCAGGGTGGCCTCCGCGCCGCCGTACGCGGGCAGCAGCGCGCGCCGGTCGAAGCCGTGCGGGCCGAGCAGCGCCTCGAAGCCCTCCAGGACCTGCGGGTCGATCCGTTCCGCGCCGAGGATCAGCGAGCGGAAGGAGGAGAAGTCCAGGCCCTCCAGCTGGGCCGGCTTCACCCGGTGCAGGATGTACGCCAGGCCGAAGTTGGGCATCGCGGTCAGCCCGACCTTGTTGTCGCTGATGCAGCGCAGGTAGCGCAGCGGGGAGCGGATGAAGTCCTCCGGCTGCATCATCCAGCCGTCGCAGCTCATCGTGACGAAGTTGACCATGCAGCCGATCAGGCCCATGTCGTGGTGCACCGGCAGCCAGGAGGCGCCCGAGTACTCCGGGAGCCACTCCAGCCAACGGTGCATCGCGTTCACGTCGTTGGTCAGCGCCTCGTGGCCGACCAGGACGCCGCGGGAGCGGCCGCTGGAGCCGGAGGTGAACTGCAGCAGCGCGAACTCGGCCGGGGGGTACGGCTTCGGGGCCGGCTCGACGTCGGCGATGAAGGCGTCGAAGACCACCGGCTCGGGCAGGTCGAGCCCCTCGGTGACGGTGCGCACGGAGCTCCGCGACTCCTCGTCGCAGACGATCACCCGGGGCTGGGCGGTGTCGAAGAGGGCCCGCGCGTGCTCCGCGTACTCGCCGCCGCGCTGGAACGCGAACGGCGGCGCGATCGAGCACGGCGTGCAGCCCGCCGCGATGGCGCCGAAGAACGTCGCGACGAAGCCGGGGCTGCAGCGCTGGACCACGGCCACCACGTCGCCGTCCCGGGCACCGGCGGCGCGCAGGGCCTCGGCCGTGCGCAGCACCTTGTCGGCCAGCTCGGCGTAGCTGTGGAACTCCCAGGAGTCACCCGGACCGGCGAAGTGCAGGCCGCGCTCCTCCGAGGCCTCCTCGACCC
This sequence comes from Kitasatospora sp. NPDC059599, assembly GCF_042735125.1. Lineage (NCBI taxonomy): Bacteria > Bacillati > Actinomycetota > Actinomycetes > Kitasatosporales > Streptomycetaceae > Kitasatospora > Kitasatospora sp. NPDC059599. The sequence goes on from NZ_JBHWCL010000067.1 coordinate 30,609, forward strand.
AGTCCAGCAGGGCCCTGTCGGGGATGCTCATTGACCGATTCCTCCCAGATCCTTGCATTCTTCCGAGCAACGTGGCTGCCGCCCAGGCCGCATCCTCCGGTTCGTACGGGCAGGAAGCCAGGAATCGAGCGGGCAACTCCGGTCCGCCGCGCGGCCCGGACCAGCAAGGTCGATTGCCGGTCAGTTTCCTGGTCGGTTCACTGCTCGCGCGCAAGCATCGGCGGCGAGAACTGTGAGCGCGGTCCCGGGCCACCGGCCGGGAGGCCGCCCGGGCCGCCGGCCGACCGCCGCGGAGAGGAGCCAGGTGTGTACCGGGCAAGCGATCAAGAAGGATCCGGTCCGCACCCGTCGGTCCGCCGGGCCGGGGACCGGACGCCGCTGACCGCCGCCGGCCGGGCGCTGTGGCTCGCCCAGCAGTTCGCGCCGGACTCGCCGCGGTTCAACCTGGTGCGCCGCTTCGAGATCCGCGGCCCGCTCGACCCGGAGCTGTGGCACCGCGCGATCCGGCAGGCGCACGCCGAGAGCCAGGTCTTCGAGGTGCGGCTGGGCGAGGACGCGGACGGCCCGTACCAGGAGTACCTGGGCCGCTCGAACGCCGGCTGGGACGTCGTCGACCTCGCGGACCGGGCCGACCCGGAGCTGGCCGCCCACCGGTGGATCGCCGACCGGATGAGCACCACGTACGACCTGCGGCACGGGCCGGTGGGCGAGGACGTGCTGCTCAGGCTCGGTCCCGGGCACTGGTTCTGGTACAGCAGCTACCACCACGTGCTGACCGACATCCAGGGCCTGGCCATCCTCACCGAGCGGATCAACGCGCTCTACAAGGCGATGGTCGCCGGCGAGGAGCCGGGCGGCCGCCCGCTGCCATCGTCCCTGCTGCTGCCCGTGGAGGAGGCCGCGTACCTGGCCTCGGAGCAGTACGGGGCGGACCGTGCGTACTGGCTGGAGCGGATGGCCGACCGGCCCGAGCCGGTCACCGTGGCCGCCCGCGCCGCCGACTGGGTGGGCGACGTGCTGCGCGCCCAGACCCTGCTGACCTCGACGTACGCGACCGCCCTGCGCAAGCTCGGCCGGCGCCGGCGCACCGACTGGACGGCCGTGGTCGCGGCCGGCGTCGCCGCCTACCTCAGCGGCCTGAGCGGCCACCAGGACCTGGTGCTGGGGCTGACCGCCACCGTCCGGCGCACCGACGCGGCCCGCACCACCCCGGGCATGCTCGCCAACGAACTGCCGCTGCGCGTCCGGCTGGACCCGGGGATGACGGTGGGTGAGCTGATCGACCACACCTCCGCGCGGCTCGGCGAACTGCTCACCCACCAGCGCTTCCCGCACGAGCACATCCGGCGCGAGCTGGGCATGCGCGACGCGGGCGACCGGCTGTTCCACGCGGCGCTCAACCTGGTGCCCACCGGCGACCGCACCGAGCTGGCCGGCTTCCCCGCGACGGTGACCGGCCTCAACGCCGGGCAGGTCCCCGACCTGGTCCTCACCCTGTTCCCCGATCCGGCCGGCGGGCAGCACGTCCGCCTGGAGGGCAACGAGGCCCGCTACGACCAGGCCGACCTGGACGCCCACACCGTCCGGCTGCTGGCCTTCCTGCACCGCCTGGCCGAGGCCGACCCGGACACCCCGCTGGCCCGCCTCCAGCTGGCGACGGCGGTCGAGCAGGACCGGGTGGTGAACGACTTCAACGACACCGAGTGGCCGACCGAGCGGGTCACCCTGCCGCAGCTGTTCGAGCGCTCGGCGGCGCGCACCCCGGACGCCGACGCGGTGGAGTTCGAGGGCCGGACCCTCACCTACCGCGAACTCGACGCCCGGGTGAACCGGCTGGCCCGGATGCTGGTGGAGCGCGGGGTGCACCGCGGCGGCTTCGTCGCCGTCGCCCTGCCGCGCGGCCTGGACAACCTGGTGGCGCTGCTCGCGGTGATGAAGGCCGGCGCCGTCTACTTCCCGGTGGACCCCGGCTACCCGGCGGACCGGGTGGACGGGATGCTGTCCGACGCCCGGCCCGACCTGATGATCACCCGGCACGCCGACGGGCTCCCGGCCCGCGACGGCCTGGCCGCGGTGCACCTCGACGACGCCGCGGTGGCCGCCGCGCTGGACGCCGCCGACCCCGCCGAGCCGGCGCCGCCGACCGCGCCGACCCCGGCCGACATCGCGTACATGATCTACACCTCGGGCTCCACCGGCCGCCCCAAGGGCGTGCTGGTGCCGCACACCGGCCTGGCCGACTTCGCCGAGTCCCAGCCCGGCGTGCTGGCGCTGCGCGAGGGCGAGCGGGTGCTGATGATCAGCTCGCCCAGCTTCGACCCGTCGATGTGGGAGTTGTCGGTCTGGCTGATGAGCGGCGGCTGCGCGGTGATCGCCCCGCCGAGGCTGATGCCCGGCCCGCAGCTGGCCGACTTCATCGCCGAGCACCGGGTCAGCTGCGTGGGCACCGTGCCGTCGGTGCTGGCGGCCTTCCCGCCCGGCTCGCTGCCGGACGACCTGATCATCGCGGTCGGCGCGGAGGCGCTGCCGGCCGAGCTGGTCCGCCGCTGGGGCGGCGCGCACCGGCTGCACAACGTGTACGGCGCCACCGAGAGCACCGTGTTCACCACCATGACCGGCCCGCTGACCGGCCCCGGCACCCCGTCGATCGGCTCCCCGCTGCACAACGCCCGGGTGTACGTCCTGGACGCGCTGCTGCGCCCGGTGCCGCCCGGCGTGACCGGCGAGATCCATCTGGCCGGCCCCGGCGTCTCGGTCGGCTACCACCGCCGGCCCGACCTGACCTCGCAGCGCTTCGTCGCGGACCCGTGGGGCCCGCCCGGCAGCCGGATGTACCGCACCGGCGACAACGGCTCCTGGGGGCCGGACGGCAAGCTGCACTTCGTCGGCCGCAGCGACCACCAGGTGAAGATCCGCGGCTTCCGGGTCGAGCTCGGGGAGGTCGAGTCCAGACTCACCGCGCACCCCTCGGTCGCCCGGGCCGCCGTGGTGGCCCGCGCCGCGCAGGGCAGTGCGCGCCGACTGGTCGCCTACGTGGTGCCCGCGCCCGACGCCGGGGTGGAGCCCGCCGAACTGCGCGCCTGGGTCGGCCGGACGCTGCCGGAGCACATGGTGCCCGCCGCCGTCGTCGCCCTGGACGCCTTCCCGCTCACCTCCAACAACAAGATCGACCGGGACGCGCTGCCCGAGCCCGACATCCGCGGCGGCGCCACCCGCCGGCCGCCGCGCACCCGGACCGAGACCGTCATGTGCGAGCTGCTGCACGAGGTGCTCGGCGCGGACGAGATCGGCATCGACGACAGCTTCTTCGACCTGGGCGGCGACTCCATCACCGCCGTCCAGCTCGCCGCACGGGCGGTCAACTCCGGGCTCGCGCTCACCCCGCAGGACGTCCTGACCTACCGCACCGCCGCCACCATGGCCGCGGTCGCCGACGGCGGCCGCGCCGCGGACCTCGACCGGTCGCTGCTGACCGACGCCGGCGGCCCGGCCGAGGGGCTGCCGCTGACCCCGCTGCAGCAGGGCATGCTGTTCCACTCGCTGTACGCGGACGACACCGGCGCCGACCCGTACATCGGCCAGATGGTGTTCGAGCTGACCGGCGAGGTCGCGCTCGACCGGCTGCACGCCGCCTGCGACGCGCTGGTCGCCCGGCACGACGCGCTGCGCGCCCACTTCGAGCTGGACGGCCTGGGCGAGGCCCGGCAGACCATCCCGGCCGCGGTGGCGGTGCCCTGGGCCGAGCACGACCTGCGCGCACTCGGCGCCGACGCGCAGGAGGCGCGCACCGCCGAACTGCTGGCCGCCGACAAGGCGACCCGCTTCGACCTGGCGAAGCCGCCGCTGCTGCGGTTCGCCGTGATCAGCACCGCCGACGACCGGCACCTGCTGGTCTTCACCAGCCACCACGTGCTGTTCGACGGCTGGTCCGTCGGGATCATGCTGAAGGACCTGTTCGCGGGCTACTCCGAGGTCTCCGAGCCGTCCGGGAAGGTCTCCTTCGCGGCCTACCTGCGCTGGCAGGACCGCCAGCCGAAGGGGCCTGCCGCGGACGCCTGGAAGCGCGCGCTGGCCGGGATCGAGCAGCCCTGCCTGGTCGCCCCGGGGGCGCCGCTGACCACCGAGATGCCCGCGCTGATCCGCCGGTCGCTGTCCGGGAAGCTCTCCGCGGACCTGGGCCGCAGCGCCCGTACGGCCGGCCTGACGGTGAACACCGTCTTCCAGGGCGCCTGGGCGGCGCTGCTCGGGCAGCTGACCGGCCGGGACGACGTGGTCTTCGGCGCCTCGGTCTCCGCCCGGCCGCCGCAGCTGGCCGGGATGCAGGACCTGGTCGGCCTGGTGATGAACACCGTCCCGGTGCGGGTCAGGCTCTCCGCCGAGCGGACGCTGTCCGAGCTGCTCACCGAGGTCCAGGCCGAGCAGGCCGGGCTCGGCGCGCACCACCACCTGGGCCTGGCCGACATCCAGCGCGGCCTCGGCCTCGGTGAACTCTTCGACACCACCATGGTGTTCGAGAACGCGCCGGCCGACCGCGAGGCGATCCGCCGCACCCTGCCGGGGCTGGAGATCGCGGTCGCGGAGTCCGACCGCACGGGCGTCACCCACTACCCGCTCAGCCTGATCGTCCACCCCGGCCCGCAGCTGCGGCTGGAGCTGACCTACCGCGACGACCTGTACACCGCCGAGCAGGCGCAGGCACTGCTGGAGCGGCTGGAGCGGTACCTGCGGGCCTTCGTCGCGCAGCCCGGACTTCCGCTCGGGCGCGTCGAGTTGGTCGACGCCGAGGAGCGCCGGGAGCTGGTCGGGGCGTGCAACGAGACCGCCGTGGCGCACGAGGAGGGCACCCTGCACGGGCTGTTCACCGCGCAGGCCCGCCGCACCCCGGACGCCGAGGCCGTGGTGTACGGCGAGCGCCGGGTCAGCTACGCCGAACTCCACGCGCTCTCCGGCCGGTTGGCCGCGGCCATGGCCGCCGACGGGATCGGCCCGGGCGACGTGGTCGCGGTGGCCCTGCCGCGCGGGGTGGACCTGGTCGTGGCGCTGCTCGCGGTGCTGCGCACCGGCGCCGCCTACCTCCCGCTGGACCCGGAGTACCCGCCGGAGCGGGTGCGGGCGATGACCGAGGACGCCCGTCCGGCGCTCACCCTGGACGGGCGGAGCTTCGCCGAGCTGTCGGCGCGGGAGGGCGCGGGCCCGGCGCCGGACCGCGCGGTCGACCCGGTGCACACCTCGTACGTGATCTTCACGTCCGGGTCCACCGGCCGCCCCAAGGGCATCGTGGTCGCCCACCGCGGCATCGTGAACTACCTGCGCTGGATGCAGCGGCGCTTCCCGCTGGCGCCCGGCGACCGGGTGCTGCAGCGCACCTCGATCAGCTTCGACCCGTCGGTGTGGGAGATCTTCTGGACCCTGCACGTCGGCGCGACGATGGTGGTCGCGCTGCCGGAGGCCGACCAGCACCCCGGCTACCTGCCGGAGCTGATCCGCACCGAGCGGATCCACACCGCGCAGTTCGTGCCGTCCACCCTGGAGCTGTTCCTGCTGGAGCCCGGCGCCGCCGGGTGCGACAGCCTGCGCCAGGTGTTCTGCGGCGGCGAGAAGATGACCGCCGGTCTGGTGGAACGTTTCCGCACGGCCACCGACGCCGGCCTGCACAACCTGTACGGCCCGACCGAGGTCTCCGTCTACACCACCACCTGGCAGGCCGGGTCGGAGACCGGAACCGCCGACGTCCCGGTCGGCAGCCCCGCCGACAACCTGCGGGTGTACCTGCTGGACGGAGCCCTGCGCCCGGTCCCGGCCGGCCTGCCCGGCGAGATCTACATCGCCGGCACCGGCGTGACCGACGGCTACACCCGCCGTCCCCTGCTGACCGCCGAACGGTTCGTCCCCGACCCCTTCGGCCGGCCCGGCACCCGGATGTACCGCACCGGCGACCTCGGCGTGCGCCGCCCCGACGGCGCGGTGCGCTACCTCGACCGCGCCGACCACCAGGTGAAGATCCGCGGCCACCGGATCGAACTCGGCGAGATCGACTCGGCACTGTCCGCGGTGGACGGCATCCGGCAGGTCGCCACGGTCGTCCGCGAGGACGTCCCCGGCAGCCCGCGCATCGTCTCGTACGCCGTGCCCCGGCCCGGCGCGGTGCCCGACCTGGACACCGCCCGCAAGCAGGTCGCGGAGCAACTGCCCGAGTACATGGTCCCGTCCGCGATCGTGTCGCTCGCCGCCCTGCCGCTCACCCCCAACGGCAAGCTCGACCGGGCCGCCCTGCCCGCCCCGCAGGCGGGCCGACGGGAGCGGCGCGAGCCGCGCACCGACCGCGAGCGCCTGCTCTGCCGCCTCTTCACCGAGGTGCTCGACGGACAGCAGGTGGGCATCGACGACAACTTCTTCGACCTGGGCGGCGACTCCATCGCCTCCACCCGGCTGGCCGGCCGGGCCCGGATCGCAGGCCTGTCCCTCACCCCACGGGACGTGTTCCGTCACCGCACCGTGGCGGCTCTGGCGGAAGTCGCCACCGAGACCGAGCCCGAGGCCGCCGTCGCCCCGCCGGCGGCGCCCCGGATCGAACTCGACGCCGACGAGCTCGCCGAACTCGAAGCGCACTGGAGAAGTGGGAAATGAAGCCGACCTCGTTCGACGCGATCTGGCCGTTGACGCCGCTGCAGGAGGGCATGCTCTTCCACGCCCTGTACGACGGCGGACAGGAGGGCGTCGACCACTACAACATGCAGCTCCCGATCGAGCTGACCGGACCGCTCGACCGGGCCGCGCTGCGCCGTGCCTGCGAACTGGTCGTGGCCCGCCACCCCGCCCTGCGCGTCGGGTTCCTGCAGCGCCGCTCGGGCGAGCCGTTCCAGGCCGTGGCGTCCCAGGTGGAACTGCCGTGGACCGAGACCGACCTCACCGGCCTCGACCCGGCCGGGCAGCAGGCCCGGCTCCGGGAGGTGCTCACCGAGGAGCGCCACCGCCGCTTCGAGATGACCCAGCCGCCACTGCTGCGCTTCACCCTGGTCGCCCTGGCCGCCGACCGGCACGTCCTCGTGCTGACCAACCACCACATCCTGATGGACGGCTGGTCGATGCCGGTGGTCGTCGAGGACCTGTTCCGGATCCTCCACCACGGCGGCGACGCCACCGCCCTGGACCCGGCGGTCTCCGTCGGCGACTACCTCGGCTGGCTGGGCGCCCGCAACCGCGGCGCCACCGAGGCCGCCTGGGGCAAGGCACTGGCCGGCCTGGAGGGCCCGACCCTGCTCGGCCGCGGCGCCGAACCGGCCGCCGGCGGCGTCTCCCAGCGCCGGATCCGCCTGGAGCTCGACGAGGAACGCTCCCGCGCGCTGGCCGAGGCCGCCCGCAGCCGCAACCTCACCGTCAACACCGTGATCCAGGGCGCCTGGTCGCTGCTGCTCGCCCTGATGACCGGCAGCGACGACGTGGTCTTCGGCTGCACCGTCGCCGACCGCCCGGCCGCCGTCCCCGGCGTGGACCGGGTCGTCGGCCTGCTGATCAACACCGTCCCGGCCCGGGTCCGGATCGACCCCACCGAGCCGTTCGGCGCCCTGCTCGACCGCATCCAGGACGAGCAGTCCGAACTCGGCGAGCACTCCTGGCTCGGCCTCGCCGACATCCACCGGATCAGCGGCCACGACAGCCTGTTCGACACCACCCTCGCCTTCGAGAACTTCCCGCTGCCGGCCTCCGCCCGCGGCGTCGAAGTTGCCGGTCTGCGCCTCGCCCTTGCCGGTGAGGCCGTCGACGAGGTCCCGGAAGGCACCCACTACCCGCTCAGCCTCGCCGTCTTCCCCGGCCCCACCACCGTCTTCGAGCTCAACCACCGCCCCGACCTGTACCCGAAGGAGCGGGCCGAGGCCCTGCTGGAACGCCTCGCCCTGCTCGTCGGGCACGCCGTCGACCGGCCGGACACCCCGGTCGGCCGGCTGCCGCTGCTCACCGCCGAGGAACGCCGCCGCATCGACCGGGCCGCCGCCCCGGCCCCCGTCGCCACACCGCCCGGCACCCTGGTCGACCTGTTCGAGGCCCAGGCCGCCCGCACCCCGGACGCGCCCGCCGTCAGCTGCGGCGCCGAGAAGCTGACCTTCGCCGAACTCGACACCGCCGCCAACCGGCTCGCCCGGCAGCTGGTCGCCCGCGGCGCCGCCCCCGAACGGCCCGTGGTGATGGCCCTGCCGCGCACCGCCGGGGCCGTCGTCGCCCTGCTGGCGATCCTCAAGTCCGGTGCGGTGTACGTCCCGGTCGACCTGGAACAGCCCGTCGAGCGGATCGCCGCCGTCTTCGGCGAACTGCGCCCGCACCTCGTCGTCACCACCGCCGCGGCCGCCGCCCGGCTGCCCGGCGGCACCGAGCGGGTGCTGCCGGACGAACTCCCCCGGGAGGAGAACGGCGCCGTCCTCACCGACGCCGACCGACTCGCCCCGCTGCGCCCGGACCACCTGGCCTACGCCGTCTACACCTCCGGCTCCACCGGCCGCCCCAAGGGCGTCGCGATCGAACACCGGTCGCTGGCCAACATGTTCCACAGCCACCGCAACCACCTGTTCGAGCCGGAGCAGGCGGCGGCCGGCCGTCCGCTGCGCGCCGCGCTGACCAACTCCCTGGTGTTCGACGCCTCGTGGAGCCAGCTGCTGTGGATGGTCGGCGGCCACGAGCTGCACATGATCGAGGAGGAGCTGCGGGCCGACCCGCACGCCCTGCTCGACCACGTCACCCGGCACGGCATCGAGGTGCTGGACACCACGCCGAGCTTCGCCCGCCAGCTGATCGCCGAGGGACTGCTCGACGAGGGCCGTACGGTCCGCGTCCTCGCGCTCGGCGGCGAGGCCGTCGACGAGCCGCTGTGGCGGCGGCTGCGCGACACCCGGGGCCTGTCCGCGTACAACCTCTACGGGCCCGCCGAGTGCACCGTCGACCCGATGTACGCCCGCTTCGCGGCGCACGAGCACCCGGTGATCGGCGGCCCCGCCGACAACCTGCGGGCGCACCTGCTGGACGACGCGCTGCGGCCCGTCCCGCCGGGCGTGACCGGCGAGCTGTACCTGGCCGGCGCCGGCCTCGCCCGCGGCTACCTCGGGCAGCGGGTGCTCACCGCCGAGCGCTTCGTCGCCGACCCGTTCGGCGCGCCGGGCACCCGGATGTACCGCACCGGCGACCGCGCCCAGCGCGACGACGACGGCACCCTGGTCTTCCTCGGCCGCACCGACGACCAGATCAAGATCCGCGGCTTCCGGGTCGAACCGGGCGAGATCGAGGCCGTGCTGGCCGCCGCGCCCGAGGTGCGGCACGCCGTCGCGGTGGCCCGCGAGGACCGCCCCGGATCCCCGGTGCTGGTCGCCTACGTGGTCGCCGCGCCCGGCGCCACCGCCGACGGGCGGGCGCTGCGGGCCCGGGCCGCCGAGGTGCTGCCCGGCTACATGGTGCCGAGCGCCGTGGTCGTCCTGGACGAGCTGCCGACGACCGTCAACGGCAAGGTGGACAAGGCGGCGCTGCCCGCCGTCGGCTTCGAGGGCGACGGCGCCGGCGGCGAGCCGCGCGACGAGCAGGAGGAACTGCTCCACGGCCTGTTCGCCGAGGTGCTGCGGGTCGAGCGGATCGGCATCCACGACAACTTCTTCAACCTGGGCGGCGACTCGCTGCTGTCCATGCGGCTCTCCGCGCTGGCCCGCCGGGCCGGGCTCGCGCTGAGCCCCCGGGACGTCTTCCTGCACCGCACGGTGGCCGCCCTGGCCGCCGCCGCCCGGGCCGCCGACGCCGGGGACACCGGTGCCGAACCGCCGGCCGACGGCCCGCTGCCGGAGCTGACCGCCGAGGAACGCGCCGAGGTCGACGCCGCCCATCCCGACGCCGTCGAGGTGTGGCCGCTGACCTCGCTCCAGCAGGGCATGAGCTTCCACGCCCTGCTCGCGCCCGACCGGGTCGACCCGTACGTCACCCAGCAGGTCTTCGACCTGGACGGGGAGGTGGCGCCCGCCGTCCTGCGCGCCGCCTTCGACACGGTCCTCGGCCGGCACGCCAACCTTCGCGCCCGCTTCGCGCGGCTGCGCTCCGGCCGGGCCGTGCAGGTGATCCCCGAGCGGGTCGAGGTGCCCTGGCGGGAGGTCGACCTCGCCGCCCTGGCCCTCGCGGAACAGGACCGCCGGGTCGGGGAACTGGTGGCCGAGGAGCACGACCGGCCGTTCCCGATCGGCTCCGCCCCGCTGCTGCGGGCGCTGCTGGTCCGGCTCGCCGGGGACCGCCACGTCCTGGTCGTGACGGACCACCACATCCTGCTGGACGGCTGGTCGGTGCCGCTGTTCTACCGCGAGCTGTTCACCGCGTACGCCGCCGGCGGCTCCGCCGAGGGGCTGCCCGAGCCGGTGCCGTTCCGCCGGGTGCTCGCCTGGCTGGCCGGCCGGGACGGCGCGGCGGCCGAGCGGGCCTGGGCCGGGGCCCTCGCGGGCCTGGACGAGCCCACGCTGGTCGCCCCGCACGCCGACCTGTCGGTGCTCGCCGCGCAGGGCACCGCCCACGCGGTCCTGGACGCCGGATCCTCGGCCCGGATCACCGCCGCGGCCCGGGCCGCCGGGATCACCGTGAACACCCTGCTGAACGGCGCCTGGGCGATCGCCCTGGAGCGGCTGACCGGCCGGGGCGACGTCGTCTTCGGCGCCTCGGTGTCCGGGCGCTCCCCCGAGCTGCCCGGCATCGAGGACGCGATCGGCCTGGTCATGAACACCGTGCCGTTCCGGGCCGTGCTCGACCCGGCGGAGCCGCTGTCCGCCGCCCTGGTCCGGATGCAGACCGAGCAGTCCGAGCTGATCGCCCACCACCACCTCGGGCTGCCCGAGATCCAGCGGGCGGTCGGGCTCGGCGAACTCTTCGACACCATCGTCGGCTTCGAGAACGCCGGCATCGACCACGCCGAGGTGCGCGAGCCCGTCCCCGGCCTGGGCATCGGACTGCGCGAGCCGTCCGTCCCCGGCTCCGCCCACTACCCGCTGCGACTGCTGGTGCGCCCGGGCGAGCAACTGGACGTCAAGCTCCACTACCGCACCGACCTGTACGGCGAGGCCGAGGCGGGCGACCTGCTGGCCTCGGTGCTGCGGGTGCTGGAGACCTTCGCCGAGGCGCCGGGGACCCGGCTCGCCGCGCTGGAACTGCTGGCTGCGCCGACCCGGGAGGCCGTCCTGGAACGGTGGGCGGCGACCGCCCCCGCCGCGCCCGCGGCCACCATCCCGGCGCTGTTCGCCGAGCGGGTCGCCGAGCACCCCGGGGCACCCGCCGTGCTGACCGGCACCGAGGAGCTGAGCTACGCCGAACTCGACGCCCGGTCCGACCGGCTGGCGCGCGTCCTGCTCTCGCACGGGGCCGGCCCGGAGCGCATCGTCGCGGTCCTCCTGCCCCGCACCGCCGAACTGGTCACCACCATCCTGGCGATCTGGAAGAGCGGCTCCGTCCACATGCCGGTGGACACCGACTACCCGGCGGACCGGATCGGGTTCATGCTCACCGACGCCCGGCCGGACCTGATCCTGGCCGCGCCCGACGCCGTGGACGGGATCCCGGCGGAGCTGCGCGACCGGGTGGTGACCACGGACCGGCTGACCGCCCCGGCGGACACCCCGTCCGGTGAGGTCACCGACGCCGAGCGCGGCCGCCCGCTGCTGCCCACCTGCGGCGCGTACATCATCTTCACCTCGGGCTCCACCGGCCGCCCCAAGGGCGTCCTGGTCACCCACGCCGGCCTGGCGAGCTTCCTCGCCACCCAGCGGCGCCACCTGGACCTCGGCCCCGGCCGCAAGGTGCTGTGGTTCGCCTCGCCCAGCTTCGACGGCGCCATGGGCGAGCTCAACACCGCGCTGCTGAGCGGCTCCTGCGTGGTCGTCGGCAGTTACGACGAGATGCTGCCCGGGCAGCCGCTGGCCGACTGGGTGGCCCGCACCGGCGTGCAGACCCTGACCATCCCGCCGTCCTCGCTGGCAGCGATGGCCGACGGCAGCCTCCCGGAGGGGATCACCCTCGTCACCGGCGGCGAGGTCCTGCCGCCCGAACTGGTGGCCCGCTGGGCCCCGGGCCGGCGGATGCTGAACATCTACGGCCCGACCGAGACGACGATCATCGCGACCGTCGGCGGACCGCTGGAGCCCGGCGTCGCCGTGTCGATCGGCGTCCCGGTGGTCGGCGCCCGGATCCGGGTCCTGGACCACTGCCTGCGCCCGCTGCCGGCCGGTGTGCCCGGCGAGGTGTACATCTCCGGCGCCGGCCTGGCCCGCGGCTACCTGCACCGGCCCGACCTCACCGCGAGCCGCTACGTCGCCGACCCGTTCGGCGCGCCGGGCGACCGGATGTACCGCACCGGCGACATCGCCCGCTGGCTGCCGGACGGCCGGCTGGACTACGTGCGCCGCGCCGACGACCAGGTGAAGCTGCGCGGCTTCCGGATCGAACCGGGCGAGATCGAGGCCGTGCTGGCCGCCGACCCGGGCGTGCGGCACGCCACCGTGCAGCTGCGCGAGGACACCCCCGGTTCGCGACAGCTGGTCGCCTACGTGGTCCCGGCCGGGCCGGACGGCACCGACCCCGCCGCGCTGCGCGAGCGGGTCGCCGCCCACCTGCCGGAGTACATGGTGCCGGCCGCCGTGGTCGAGATCCCCGAGCTGCCCACCACGCCGCACGGCAAGCTGGACCGGGCCGCGCTGCCCGCCCCCCGCTTCGCCGCGGCCGAGGGCAGCCGGGCGCCGCGCACCCCGCGCGAGGAACTGCTGCGGCAGCTGTTCGTCGACGTGCTCCAGGTCGAGCGGATCGGCATCGACGACAGCTTCTTCGCGCTCGGCGGCGACTCGATCATGTCGATCAAGCTGGTCACCGCGGCGCGCGAGGCCGGGCTGGAGATCTCCCCGCGGGACGTCTTCACCCACAAGTCCGTCGCCGAACTGGCCGCCGTGGTCACCGAGTCGGCGCCGCAGAGCGCCGACGAGGAGGCCGAGGAGCCGCTCGTCGACCTCGACCAGGACGAACTCGACGAGTTCATCGCCAAGTTCGCCCAAGAGGACTGACCGACCCGGGCGGCGGAGCCAGCCGGGACCCTGCTCGGCCCTCCGCCCGTGACACCGCCCCGCCGCCTGCCCCGGGCAGGCGGCACAGGACCATCCGTCCGCCCACCCGGCCGAACCGGTCGGAGAACAGCAAGGGAACGCCCGATGACCCGTCACGAACCGTCCACTGCCAGCGCTCCGACCCCGTTCCGGGGCCGGCTGGCCGAGTACACCCTGAGCGCGGACGAGGCCGCCGAACTGGCCCTCGCCGCACACAAGATCGCCGACGACTGCGGCAACCCGCTGGACGAGCAGTTCTACGACCGCGCCTGGCAGTTCGACCGGATGCTGCCGGTCGGCCTGCAGGCCTTCCTGGCCGACTTCCGCCGCCGCGAGCCCGCCGCCGCCTGCCTGGTGCACGGGCTCCCGGTGGACGACGTCGAACTCGGCCCGACCCCCGGGCACTGGCGCGACGCCATCGCGCTGGAATCGGCCCGCACCCAGGAGGCCATGCTCGCGCTGGTCGGCCTGGCCCTGGGCGAGCCCTTCGGCTGGGCCACCCTCCAGGAGGGCAGCATCATCCAGAACGTGCTGCCGATCCGCGGCGACGAGGACCGGCAGAGCGGCTACGGCAGCGAGGCCCTCCTGGAGTTCCACACCGAGGACGGCTTCCACCCCAACCGCTGCGACTACCTGATCCTGCTCGGCCTGCGCAACGCCGACGCGGTGCCGACCATCGTCGCCTCCGTCCGGGACGTCGAACTCGACGACCGCACCCGGGAGGTGCTCTCCCAGGACCGGTACCACATCCTCCCGGACACCGAGCACATCCGGCAGCTGGAGACCTCGGACCCCGGCCACCCGGCGCTCGCCAAGCTCCGCCGGATGGCCGACGACCCCGCACCCACCAGCGCGCTGTTCGGCGACGGCCTCTCCCCGTACCTGCGCATCGACCTGCCGTTCATGCGCTGCGCCGGGGACGACCGGGAGGCCGTCGAGGCCCTGGACCGGCTGATGGCCGAGCTGACCCGGGTCCAGCAGGAGGTCGTGGTCGGCCCCGGCACCCTGCTGGTCGTGGACAACTACCAGGCCGCGCACGGCCGGCGCTCCTTCAAGGCCCGCTACGACGGCACCGACCGCTGGCTGAAGAAGATCACCGTCAGCCGCAACCTCCGCCGCAACCTGGCCGGTTACGCCCCCGACCGGCACCGGGTCATCGTCTGATCCCGAGGGCCGGGCCCCGGCTCCGCACCCCGCACCCCGTACACCGCACACCCAGCCGGGACCCGGTCGCTCCGGCGGCCGGGCCCGGCGCCCCTCGAAAGGCCCTCTCCCCATGCGCACAGTCATCGTCTCCGGCGCCTCCAGCGGCATCGGGAAGGCCACCGCCGAGCGGTTCGCCGCCTCCGGCGACCACGTGGTGAACCTCGACATCAGCAAGCCCGGGGCCCCGGCGGCGGACCTGGACGGCGGTCCCGGCACGGTGAGCTTCCTCCAGGTCGACGTCGCCGACTGGCAGGCGGTCAAGGAGGCCGTCGACGCCGTGCACGCCGCCCGGGGCGGCCTCGACGTGGTGATCGCCAACGCCGGCATCAGCATCCGCGGCAGCGTGCTGGAGCTGACCGAGGCCGACGTGCGGCGCGCCGTCGACGTCAACCTGGTCGGCGTGCTCGCGCTGTGGCGGCACTCGGCCCCGTACATGCTGGAGCAGGGCCACGGCGTGCTGCTCGCCACCGCCTCGGTCAACGGCAGCCGCGGCTACCCGCTCTACGCGCCGTACAACGCCACCAAGGCGGGCGTCGCCTCGCTCTGCCAGACCTTCGCCATGGAGCTCAGCCCGCTGGTGCGCACCGCGTGCGTCACCCCCGGCGCCGTGCTGACCCCGATGCAGCGCGCCGAGTACACCGACGCGATGCTCGACGAGGTCAACGAGCGCATCCCGGCGCGCCGGCACGCCTCCCCGGAGGAGATCGCCGGGGTCTTCCACTTCCTCGCCTCCGACCAGGCGACGTTCGTCACCGGCCAGGAGTTCGTGGTGGACGGCGGCGAGACGGCCGGCGCCACCACCGCGTTCTTCCCCGGCCCCCTCGCGCCGCAGCCGCGGCCCGACCAGGACGCTCCCGAAGGCGGCAAGTGACCATGGACACCCGTCCCGTCCAGGACCCCGACGAGCTGGACCGGATCGACCTCGCCGATCCGGTGCTGCACGCCACCCGCGACCTCACCGAGGTCTGGCGCCGCCTGCGCGACGACGCCCCGCTGTACCGGCACCGCGAGACCGGACGCGGCGAGGGCTTCTGGGTCGTCACGCGCAGGGAGGACATGGAGACCCTCTACAAGGACAACACCTCGTTCACCTCGGCGCACGGCAACATGCTGGAGACGCTGCAGGCGGACAACGACTCGGCGGTCGGCCAGATGCTGACCGTCACCGACGGCCCGGACCACACCGCGCTGCGCGGCATCCTCACCCGGCCGTTCACCCCGCGCGCGCTGACCGCCACCGTGGAGGCCGCGCGCAACGGCGTCCGGCAGCTGGTCCTCGAAGCCACCAAGTCCGAGCAGTGCGACTTCGGCCGCGACGTGGCCGCCGACATCCCGCTGGCGGCCATCTGCGACCTGCTCGGCGTGCCCGCGGAGGACCGCCCGAAGCTGATCCCGATGACCTCCGGCGCACTCGCCGCCACCGACGGCTCGCCGTCCGAGGAGGGTACCTGGGCGGCCCGCAACGACCTGCTGCTGTACATCTCCGAACTGGCCCGGCTGCGCACCCGCGAGCCGGGCGAGGACGTGGTCAGCGTGCTGGTCGAGCAGAGCGTCGGCGACCGCCGGCTCACCCGCGAGGAGGTGATCTTCAACTGCTACAGCATCATAATCGGCGGCCTGGAGACCACCCGGCTCGCCATGGTCGGCGGCGTGCACGCGCTGGCGCACCACCCCGAGCAGTGGGAGGCGCTGCGCAGCGGCGCGGTCTCCACCGACGCCGCGGTCGAGGAGATCCTCCGCTGGACCACGCCCACCCTGCACAGCGGTCGGCGGGCCACCGCCGACATGCTGCTGCACGGCGAGTTCATCGAGGCCGGCGACATCGTCACGATGTGGAACGGCTCCGCCAACCGGGACGAGCGGGTCTTCGACGCGCCGGACGAGTTCCGGCTGGACCGCGGCAACGCCAACAAGCACCTGACCTTCGCCCACGGCCCGCACTACTGCATGGGCGCGTACCTGGCGAAGGCCGAGCTGGCCGGGATGCTGGACGGACTGAAGGAGCACGTGGCGGAGATCCGCCCGGCCGGGGAACCGACCCGGGTCTACTCCAACTTCCTCAGCGGCTACGCCACCATGCCGGTCACCCTCGTGCCCAACTGACCTGCCGGGAACGGTGGATGACGGAAGGC